>JBJOHQ010000025.1:0-4496 GCA_046047595.1 Planctomycetota bacterium
GGTGCGGATTCGAAGGAAACCGAGGGGCAACTCGTCCTACGTCGAACGATCGCTGCTGCGCATCGTGAACGCGACTACACGCTCGCGGCGCAACTCTACGTGAAACTGCTGAAGGAACTTCCAACTGCGACGCTGCCCTCTGAGATTCAACTCGATGTTGTGAATGAACTCGCGCGCAGCGGGCAACCCGCTGTGGCTGCGCAGGGATATCGCTTGTTTCTCGAGCGCTTTCGCACGCATCCGATGATCGATGACGTGCGACTGATGCTCGCGACGATCGAGTTACGCCGTATGGGCGACGCGAAGGCTGCAGCGAAGACGCTCGAAGGTCTTGAAGGCCGCCCGCTAGACGATGATCGCGCGGCGATTGCGGCATCGCTGCGCGCGGATTGCGCCGCGGGTGGTGCATCGGGGGGCACGACAGGTGAAGCGCGAGGAGGCGCTGCGTGAGTCGTACGCTCGTCAAGATCTGCGGCGTGCGGGATCTCGCGACGGTTGAGGTTTGCATCGACGCGGGTGCTGAGTTCGTTGGCGTGGTACTCGTCCCATCGAGCCCGCGCTGCGTCACTCCGGCCGAAGCTCGGGCGCTCGCCCTTGAAATCGCGGATCTCGGCGCGATGCCCGTTGCGGTTGTTCAGCTTCCGATAGACGCCGAAACCTCCGCTGCGCTCGAGGCCTTCCCCATTCTGCAATTTCATGGGGATGAAGCACCCGCGACACTTGCGCCCTATCGCGCGTGGGAGTGCTGGAAAGGCCTGCACTTCTCTCCTGCCGCAACAGAGATGTGGCTCGCGAGCGACGCAGTCGCGCGACTCGTCGTCGACGGCCCCGTCGCCGGAAGTGGAATTGCCTTCGACCACGCAGCGTTTGGCCAACTCTCGAATGACGTGCGGGCAAAGTGCTTTCTCGCTGGTGGACTCGATGCGCAGAACGTTGCTGGAGCGATCCACACTGCGAAACCCGCGGGGGTTGACGTCTCCAGCGGCGTGGAAAAGTCGCGCGGCGTGAAGGACCACGACAAGATTCGACGATTCATCGACGCCGTGCGGGCAGCAAGCAGCGATCGAAAATTGTGACCCGCATCGCACGAACGCATCGCATCCGTGTACGCGACGCCTGTCGATCACACACCAACTGCGATCTGCTTGCGCGTCGCACCGAGCTCGCTGATCCACGCGCGCATTTCCGCACGACGAGTCGGCCACGAACGCGAAGTGCGTTCTTCGATGAAGGTGCGATAGAGCGACATGAGCGCTGCATCGAACGTTGCGAAACTGTCGAGTCGCTCTTCGATCGCTGTGCGCAACGACTGCGGCTTCTCCTCAGGTTTCGGAAGTTTCAGGCCCGAAACTTCGAAGCGATCGCCTTGGAGCGAACACTCCCAAACGCGGCCGAAACTCGAGATCGTGAGCCCGATTTTGCGTGGCCACTTTCCGAGTTGTACCGCGCGCGCAGTTTCAGCGCGCCGCGTGGGTGCGTCACCACGCAAACTCGTTCGGCCGGAGAGCCCCCACGCGCATTCGAGATCAAGCGCTTTGTCGATCACGATCGCGATATCGCCATCCGCCGTGGTGACGAGCCCTTCGTGCGCGTCGCATTGCCACCACAGCCAGAAGAGGAAGAGATTGCCGAGGAAATCCTGCGGTTCGTTCGCGGTCCACGGAAATTCTGGGCGATCTGCCGACGCACGTGAACCATCTTCGCGGGCGAGTTCGATTTCAGGCGGCGCGCTCGAGAGCGGCTCCGCGCGCAAGTCGTCGTAATCTGCCGTGCGTCCCTTCGCGGCGAGGATGTCGAGCGCGATCGTTCCGGCGGTGCGTGGTGCGACCGTGTGTTCAAAGGTGTCGACAACGAGTCGACGAAGCGCTTGGACTTCGGTGTCGGCCGAAACCTGCGCGTACAACGTCGATTTTGAGAAATCCCAGTAGATCGGCGTGTGCTTTGGGCGCCGATAGCGACCCTCGGTGATCTCTTCCTCGATGCGACGCATCGCATCATCGCGCGCTTCTTTCTTCGCGCTGCGTGGCAAGTACGCGCCGCCACCATCCTTCGACGGCTGCAAACGCGCGTCTTCCGCCATCGCGATGTACGCCTTCTTGATCTCCGGCGGAATCCGCACGGAATCGATGCGGTAACCAAGCAGCGCGCCGCTGCCGAAGCCAACGCGTTCGTAATCGAATGAGCGATCGAAGAGGTGACGACCGGCGGTCCAACCGACGTGTGTCTCGCCAGGCTTGATCGGCTCGAGTTCGCCGAGCGCGTTCTCGCGAAGGGCGTCGTAGAACTTCGAGTCGAGGAGATTGGGCGCGTCACCGGTGATGGCGAAGCGTCGATACGAGATGGCACCAGCACGAAATGGCATATTCGGTGAGTGTCGCGCGGAAGCCCGCGTGGAGCGAAGGTCCGACAGGATGTACACATCCACGAACAACCAACGGTGCACGGCACGTGCCAGGCACTGACGGCACGTGCCAGACACGTGCCAGGCACTGACTGGCACCAAGTGCAAATCAAGGAGAAGCAGACAGTTAGGTGAACGTCACCGTGGTGCCTGGCACGTGCCAGGCACCTGCCGGGACTGGACGGCACGTGCCGTGCACCGTGGGAGTGAGCGCGAAATCACGCCGACTGCTTGAGCCGCAGCACGCGCTTTCCGCCCTCGCCCTCGACATCTTCTGCAAGCCCGAGCTGCACCAAGTGGAGCGCCGGACCGTGCGGCTTCTTCGCCTCCTCCGCAAGCCGCGTCTTCGCGCTTGGATTCGCATACGCGTTAAAGAGCATCGCCTTCACCGTCGCGAACATCCCACCGAAACTCGAGAACGTATGGTCCACCGCACTCGCCTCGTATCCCGAGTGCACCATGCAATTTGCACACTTCGGATTGCCGGACGCGTGGCCGTAGTTCTCCCACACTGTTTCGTCCATGAGCTCGGCGAATGTCTCCGCGTAACCCTCTTGCAAGAGATAGCACGGCTTCTGCCAACCGAACAGGTTGTAGCAAGGCATCCCCCACGGCGTGCATTCGTACCCACGCTTTCCCATGAGGAACTCAAGGAAAAGCGGCGACTGATTGAACACCCAGCGACGCTTTCCATCCTTGCGGTTCGAGAGAATCATCTCGAACAGTTGATTCGTCTCGCGGCGCTTGAGGAAGCCCGTCTGATCGGGTGCCTTGTCGTAGGCATAGCCTGGAGAAAGCATCATCCCTTCGACGCCGAGGGCCATCATCTCGTCGAAGAACGCACGCACCGCGTTCGGATCGGCTCCTTCGAAAAGCGTCGTGTTCGTCGTGACTCGGAAGCCCATCTTGACGGCCAAGCGAATGCCCTCGACGGCCTTTTGGAACGTTCCCTCGCGGCAGACCGCGAAGTCGTGGTTCTCCTCGAGTCCGTCCATATGAACGCTGAAGGTCAGGTACTTTGACGGCTTGAAGAGCCCCGCTTCAAGTTTCTCCTTGAGAAGCAAGGCGTTCGTGCAGAGGTAGATGTACTTCCGGCGCGCAACGAGCCCCTCGACGATCTCCTTGATCTCGGGGTGGAGCAGCGGCTCGCCACCCGGAATCGAAACCATCGGTGCGCCGCACTCCTCCGCCGCGTCAAAGCACTGCTGCGCCGTCAGGTGGCGCTTCAAGATGTGTGCTGGGTACTGGATCTTGCCACAACCCGCGCACGCGAGATTGCAGCGAAAGAGCGGCTCGAGCATCAGCACGAGCGGATAACGCTTGCGGCCGCGGAGCTTCTGCCCAAGAACATACGTGGCAACAGTCCACATCTGGCTGATCGGAACGCCCATCGCGAAACACCTCTTCAAAAGCGGCGTCGGTCATTCAACGCCTCACTGCGCCTCTGCGGCGTCGAACAGCCATCCGCAAACATCGGAACACTCCGAGAACGGGTCGGGGATTCTACGGAAAATCGCATCTTCGTTCGAACCGCTTGGGGCCTCGCTGCCGTAGCGCGCGGATGTCCCGAGCGATTGCCCTCCAAGCCGAACACCCGAGCCCGACCCAACGGGCGGTTTTCGCTTGGCTACAAGAGGCAGCGCCCGACTTGCTCGTGACCGAAGCGCTTCATACGTCGGTTGCGAAGGTCAAGCGGGCTGCGAAGGGCTCGACCAAGCGTGCGGCCGCCGCTGCCCGTGGCATCGCGCGGCGCGTGTCGAAGGCTCTCGAATCGAGGGCTCTCGAAGCGAAGGCTCTCGAAGCACGATCAGGGCGCGGAAGTTTCGGAACTCGTGAAAGTTGTGAATCACTGCCACGAGATACAAGCCGAGCTGAGAACGACACGCCGTTCTCGGATATCTTCCGCGGTGAGCGTTGCCGTAAGAGCGCGCACCCCTACCGCGTGAGCCCCTCTTCTCATTCATCTTCACAGACCGCCGCCAACGCCTCCGCGCATGCAGCCACCCGCGACCAACGCTCAGACGAGCAATTGGTTGTCGCACATCGCGCGGGCGATGCGGGCGCACTTCGTGTATTGATCGACCGCTACAAGAGC
>JBJOHQ010000026.1:0-6995 GCA_046047595.1 Planctomycetota bacterium
CGCGGAGTTGACGCAGCACGTCGTGCATGCGCTCTGGCGGGCAGATCAGCGTGGTGAGACCGCGGAACTCGGCGGCCATGAACTTCACGCCGGGGAACGCTTCCTTGATGATCGGAAGCGAAGGGTGATCGAGGACGGGCTTGTCGGCCATGGGGCGGCGAGTATAGCGGCGACCTTTGGTGCAATCCACGCCAGAGCGAGGGCGCGGCAAGAGCCGCGCTCGAGCGCTCAAAGACGTCGCGGTCGCCGCGTTGTCTTCGCGGTCGCCGCTGCGGCGGCGACCTTTGGTGCAATCCACGCCAGAGCGAGGGTGCCGAACATGTCGCCAACTCGGCCCCCTCGGATTCACTCCGAGGGAGGCCGGCCAGAGCGAGCGAGAGCGGGGACGAGATGGAAATTTTGAAGCGTAGCTTCAGCAGCCCGCCAGTCGCGAGCGCTCAAACACGAGCGCGGAGCGTAGCGAAGCGCGAGAGTGTGGCTTCAGGATTTACGGGGCGTCTCGTGTGGCATCACCTTTGGTGATGGCGACGCGTGGGATACTCAAGAGAGGTGGAGAACACGGTTTGGCTCGAAGCGGACGAGGCAGGTTGGTCCACTACCTCCTGCTGCGCAGGGGGTAGTGCCACACGCGACGACAACCGACTCCGACTTCGATTGCTCAGGCTTCGCTGCGCTCCGCCTTCGAGCGAGTCAAACATCCGCCACGCCACAGCGAGCAAGTTGCGAAGCAGGTTGCGAGCGCTCCAATCACGTCGCGAGCGCTAAAACCAACCACGCCACGCACGCCGTCAATGCCGGAACCGACGCACGCCCGTCACGAGGCAGGTCACGCCGCGCTCGTTGCAGAGTTTGAACGTGTCCTCGTCGCGCTTCGAGCCGCCCGGATGCACGATGCAGCGGACGCCCGCGTCGATCAGGAGCCGCGGGCCGTCGTCGAAGGGGAAGAACGCGTCGCTCGCGGCAACTGCGCCAGCCATCGCCCGCGCGCCCGACTTCTCAACCGCGTTCCGACAACTCGCGACGCGGTCCATCTGACCTGCGCCCGCACCAAAGAGCTGCCCATCGCGCCCGATGCAGACGGCATTCGACTTGAGGTGCTTCACCACCGCCGTGAGGAACGCCGCATCGCGCAGCGCCGCCGCGTCGGGCGCTGGACCTGCGACATGTTGGAACGCACTTGCGGTGATCTCGTGTGTGTCGGCCTCTTGCGCCAAGAATCCGCCCGGAATCGAGCGGACCAGAACCGACTTTGGTGCCGCGCTCACTGGACCAACCGCGAGAAGGCGCGCATTCTTCCAGCGCGCTTGGAGAAGCGCGAGAGCATCGGCGTCGTATCCCGCAGCGACCACGACTTCAAGGAACTTCTCACCCGCAACGATCTCTTCCGCCGTCGCGCGATCAACGACGCCGTTGAGCGCGACAATGCCACCGAACGCTGCGAGCGGGTCGCCCGCGTACGCCTTCGCAAAGGCCTCGCGCAACGTTGGCGCGACTGCCGCACCACACGGATTTGTGTGCTTCACAACGACTGCGCCGACCATGTCGGGCGCGAGTTCGCGCAAGTCCTGCACGAGTTCGAGCGCAGCCGCGGCGTCGAGCAAGTTGTTGTACGAGAGCGGCTTTCCATGCAGCAACTCCGCGCCAACGACATTTGGCCCGCGGTAGGTCGGATCGCGATAGACCGCGGCCGCTTGGTGCGGATTCTCGCCGTAGCGCAGTTCGCCTTCGTTGACGCCGCGGAGTTCAAACACAGGAGGGAAGCGATTTCCCGCGCGCTGACTCATCCACGCAGCGATTGCCGTGTCGTAAGCCGCAGTTCGTGCGAACGTCGCCGCCGCAAGCGCGCGACGCAACTCAAGCGACGTTGCGCCTTTGTTTGCCGCGAGTTCGCTCGCAACGCGGTCATATTGCGATGGGTCGGTCACGACCGCGACGAACTCATGATTCTTGGCGGCCGAGCGCAGCATCGACGGGCCGCCGATATCGATCTGCTCGATCGCTTCATGCTCTTGCACGCCTTCGCGCCGCACCGTCATTTCAAACGGGTAGAGGTTGACGCAGACAAGATCAATCGGCGCGATGCCGTGCTCTTCCATCGCCTTCACATGCTCAGCAACATCGCGTCGGCCGAGTAATCCGCCGTGCACGCGCGGATGCAGCGTCTTCACGCGGCCATCCATCATTTCGGGGAAGCCGGTGAGTTGCTCAATCGGCGTCACCTTGATGCCAGCGGCAGCAAGTGCGGCGGCGGTGCCGCCCGTCGAAACGATGTCGACGCCGAGATCGGCGAGTGTCTTTGCGAAGGGAATGAGATCACGCTTGTCGCTGACCGAAATCAGCGCACGGCGAACGGGCACAAGTCCATGCATGTCAGAATCCTGTCGGCATCAGCCGTTGGAAGCGCTCTCGTCCGAGGTGGCGCTGTTCGACTCACTCGAGGTCGCGTCAGCGGGGGCGCTGGCCGCAGCTGCGACGGGCGCCGACTTCACCGGCGCGAGACGCTCGATACGTCCATCGGCGCTCCATGCAACGAAGCCGCCGACATCGAGGCGATCGGCCTCGAGGTGCTTCACCTTTGGGAGCTCGACTTGAGAAATGATGTCGCCCTTCAAGAGATCGACGTACGAAACGCGACGGTGCTTCGGGCACCAGAAGACAACGCTCTCTCGACCTGCGGACATCGCGGTCGAGATCGGCTTTCCATCAATACCAGTCTTCTTCCAACGGACTTGGCCGCCAACTTGGCCTTCAGGGTTCGCGGTGAATGCCACAAGGCCTTCGCCCGGGATCTCTTGCAGAACCATTTCGCCCGCGACAAACGGGGGCGTGCGCAGCGGAGATTGCGTGAAGTACTTCCACAGCGTGTCGCCGTTTCCAAGATCAAGCGCGTAGAGGTACTGATCTTCACTCGCGACGAAGACGGTGTTTCCAGAGATCGCCGGCGACGCGACGATGCCAGCCAGCAATTCGCGGCGCCAAATCGATTGTGCGCTCGAGGTGCTGTACGCGGCGATCGTGCCGGTCGAACTACCAACCACAACCACTGCGCCGTTGGTTGCTGGGCGCGCGGCGATCGGGCTCGCTGCACGGCTCACTGGGTCGACGACGCTCGAGCGATAGAGAAAGCCCGTGTGCGCATTGACGAACACGAGTTGCCCGTTGCGCGATCCGAAGATCACAAACTCATTCGCAAGCACCGGGAGGGTGCTCGGGGCGTGTCGGTACGAGCTCTTCTTCGCGAGTTCGCCGTCGGTTTCGTTGAGCAAGTAGAGCTGCGTGTCGGTGAAGATCGCCACGCGACCGCCTCGATCACCGAAGCGATCGTCGAGCACGCCCATCGCATCGACATGATCGATGGCGAGCGCCGCGGACGCCGTCCACGCGCTGTCGCCATTCGCGGAGCGAAGGAAGGTGACTTCGTTGCGTCCGTTGAGCGCAAGCGTCGCCGCGGGAGTTGCCGAAACGAGCTTGAGGTCGATCCCCGGTGGAAGCACCACGGTGGACTGCCACACGATTTCGCATCCGAGCTTCGACGCAACGCTCGGACCGATGAGGTATGCCGCCTCGGTCTTCGCCGCGGTCTCTGCCATGCGCTTCTGAGCAGCGCCGGCGGTGTCGTCGGCCATCGCGGGTGAGCTGCTGAGGATCGCCGCAGCGACCGAAGTCGCAAGGATGGTCGAGAACAGCGTCGAAGTGGTCATCGTGGAAAGGGTCATCGTGGGTATCCGTCGTGCAATGCCCGTTGCGGTCGCAGCGGGCCTCGAGCGCGAGGCGCTCAAGGGACGCAGAGTATCGCCCCCAAGTGCCGTAAGCGTCAAGCGGACAGAACGAGCGGAAAGCGACGAAGTCGGCAGTGGATGTCGCCCCCAATCACACGGCGGGCCGTCGCGCGGGGTATCGTCCGCCGCGTGTTCACTGGACTTGTGCAATCTCTCGGTCGTATTGAGGAAATCCGGCCTAGCGCGACATCAACGCGCCTCACGGTCGATGCCCGCGGTTGGGGGCATCACCCCGATCTCGGCGCGTCAATCTCCGTCAATGGATGTTGCCTCACCGTGGTCGCGGTCGATGGCGGACGTTTCGCGTTCGACGTCATTCCGCAAACCCTTCGAGTGACGAGTCTCGGTGCTCTCGCCGTCGGCTCGGGCGTCAACCTCGAACACGCGGCGACACCCATGACCTTCCTCGGCGGACACGTCGTCCTCGGACATGTCGACGCGCTCGGAGAAGTCGTCGCCATCGAAACCGAGCACGAGTGGCGCGTCCGCGTTCGGCTACCCGCTTCGCTCACCCGATTTGTGGTGGAGAAGGGCTCGATCGCGCTCGACGGTGTTTCGCTCACGATCGCGCGTGTCGACGATGGTGCCACGCCTGCGAGCGACGGCACCATCATCGATGTGTGTCTCATTCCCGAAACGCTCGCGCGGACGAATCTCGCGGAACGCCAAGTCGGCGACAGGATCAACGTGGAAGTTGATCACCTCGCGAAACTCGTTGCGCGCCAACTTGAATGGATGCAATCGCGCGACGCGCGGTGAATTCGCTGCTTTCGCACGCGTCTCAATCGCGTCTCGACCGTGCTTCAATCGCGTCACGACCGCATCACGCAGCGAGACGCATTTCGGCGGGTGACTCAATAGCCACACACAGCAGCGTCAAGTCATCCGCTTGATGGAGCGATCCCGACTGTGCATCGACGCGCGCGATGATTTCTTCGACGAGTTGTTCGGCACTCAAGATGCCGCTGAGTTTCGCGAACTCGTCGATGTGGCGCGGTGCGCCGTTCTCGGAGAACGCTTGTTCGAATCCGTCGGAATAGAAGAGCACGCGGTCGTTTGTGCGGAGTTCGAGTTCGATTTCCTCGTACGGTTCGTCGGGGAAAATGCCGAGAATTCCGCCCTCGACTTCGATCGGCCGTGGTGGCTCGCCTGGGCGAAGAAGGATCGCCGCGGGATGTCCAGCGACCGCGAGTCTGAGTCGGCGAGTGCGGCAATCGAGGACGCCCGCAATCGCGGTTGCGAAGCGCGTTGTTGCGCGCTGACTTTCGACCAAGCGGCGATTGGCGCGCGACATCGTTTCCGCTGGCCCAAGAAGCCGCGCGGATCCATGCGTGCGATCGGTCGTCTCGAGTGAGCGACACACCGCCATCCCGAGAAGTGCTGCGGGAATGCCGTGGCCGACGGCGTCGGCGAGAAAGACGGAGATGCGATCTTCGTCGAGTTGTTCGACGTGATAGACATCGCCCGAAACGCCTGCGAGCGGGCGATAGAAACTCGACACACGCACACCGTGGAGTGGCGGGAGCGGAAGAGGCAAGAAGTCCTTTTGCACCATCGAGGCGAGTTGAAGTTCTTCGTTGCGTTCTTCGAGTTCACTGCGCATCGAGGTCACCACGCGCCCAAGAAGCGCGAGTTCACGGCGAGCTTCGCGAAGTCCAGAGGCGCAGGTGAGAACGCCGCGCAAAAACGCGATGAGATCTCGCTCGGCGTCCGCGGTGTTGAAGCAACTCGTGTGATCGACGCGGTTTTGTCCCGCGGTTGCGTTGGTCGCGAGAACGTCGGAGATTGCGACGACGCGCGCAGACGCGATCGAGTGTGCATCGTTCGCGGCAGCTTCGATCGCATGATGCGCGCGATCGAGCGCGCGGGTCGCGAGGATCGGGTCTTCGCCTGCGAAGAGCACGACAACCTCTGCATCGAGTTGCGGCGGAAGCGTTGCTCCGAGGAGCGGCGACAAATCGAGGTGCGAAACGGCGCAGCCCGCGAGTTCCTGTTCAATGCGCGAACGCCAACCAACGGCCAGCGCGTTCGTGGCATCGACGCTCAGCACGGTGATTCGAACGGTGTGACGGGGGACAGGCATGTCGCGGCGCTCAGTTGGGGGCTTGCGAGAAACACGCCCATTCCGCCAATCACAAACCCGTCACCAAGAGGTCGCTCGTCACCGAGTGACCCATCTCTCCGATGGGATTGTGCGACTGGTGGGACTCGAGACGCCCTCCCCGCACGCGCGTCATCGGCTCAGTCGGCGAGGCGCTTGAGGAGGTCTCGGTCGAATTCGATCCGAGAACCGCGGCGGACACCGAGCGGTTCGAGCGTCCCTGGCGCAACCTCAAGCGCAAATTGCGCGGGCGCGAGCGAAGGGTACTTCTTGAGCCGCGCGAAGTACGCCGCTTCGCTCTCATCCGGCCGCTGCAATTCTTCGGCTTTCATCGTGTGCACCGCCGTCACGATTCCGAGCGGATCGATGAAGGCGATATCGATATCCATGATGCAGCGGCGCATCCAGAAGTTATGCGGCTCGGCATCGGGGAAGGCGAAAATCATGCCCTCGTTTGGGCCGAGACTTGCGACGCCGCCGAGGCCTTGATCGCGCGCGGCTTCGTTGATCGCGAGTCGACAGGTGAACGTGCGGCCACCCGCCGTGACGTCCATGGTTTGTGGTGCTTGGCTAGGAGCGCACGCGGAGAGCGTCGCCGCGATGAGCGTGGCGGACGCGATCGTCGTCACCACGGACGCAGCACGCGCTCTCCACGAGTTCGTTTTGATTCGGGCACGTGGAGTGTTTGGCATCGCGGCGAGGCTGGCCGCGCGCGTTGTGCCGTATTCGGCGGTCCCGTTCAATGCGGTCCCGTTCAATGCGTTCCCTTTCAATCTCGAGTCGTGCATCCGAGGATGAGAAGGGGAACGGTGCCGAAGGTCAAGTGTGCCGCGCTCGAAGTTCAACTTTCGCAGAGCCACGCGAGGTCGCCGTCGCCAAAGACGCATGAGTGACGACTCCCCGCGGAAACTGCGGTGCGCAGCGCGTCTGGCGAAGTCGCCGCGACGAGTCCCTCGAGCGACAAGGGTGCGCGCTCCGACACGAGTCCGATCGACCACGCGGCCCAACCCGCGATTCGTTCGCGTTTCACGCCGCGGTCAAAGAGGGCGCGCAAACTGTGCGCTCCGTGGCGTTTCGCGAGTCGCTTGCCGTCGTCGCCATACACAAGCGGCAGA
>JBJOHQ010000027.1:0-2723 GCA_046047595.1 Planctomycetota bacterium
CTCGAGATCGAGAATCAGTACTTCAAGGCGCAAGATGCGGAAGTCCAAGCACGCGGACTCGCGGCGCGTTCAGTGGTCGACCTCTGCCGTGCACTCGGCGGTGGTTGGGAGAGCGCGGTTCCCGTCGAGAAGAACGCGATGAAGGAATCGCGTGAAGCCGTGACCACTTCGGCGGCTGAGCCGTTCTCGCGCAGCCCACTCACGCGCGAGAAGGACAGCGAGAAAACCACCGGTGAAACCGCGGCGCAAAGCACGACTCAGAGCACGACTCAAAGCACGGCCGCGAACGAAACCAACGCGGCAGCACCAGAAAAGCCCGCGAGCAATTCCACCAACGCTACGCCGTGATGCGCTTGCGACGCGATAACCGCGCACACCGCGCGCCTCGCGTCCCTCACCTCCATGAACATCGATTCGCGTCGACGCAATTCGACGCAGACCTGACCGACAGCCGACATTCATCCGACGCGCACGCGTCCATCTGAGAACCGACATGCACGAACCGAATCGCGCTCCTCTGCGCACTACTCCCACCCGCAATTTCCTTGTGATCGCAGCCAAAACACTTGTTGCTTTCGCCAGCATCACCGCTGTCGCCACGCTTGCGTCGTGCCGCAAGGCTGAACCGCCGCGCGCTGCGCCTCCCGCGATCACCGTGCGTACCGAAGCCGTCGCCACGCAAGACATTCCTCTCACCTACGAGTTCCCCGCGACGATTCAATCGCCGCAGGAAGTCGAGATCAACGCGCGCGTGCCAGGCTGGCTGCAAACGCAAGCAACGCCCGATGGCGCGCGTGTGAAGAAGGGCCAGTTGCTCTACACGATCGATCCGTCGCAGTACCGCATTGCGCTCGAAGCCGCGCAGGCGAAACTCGCGCAGGCAACAGCGCAAGAAGAGGTTGCAAAGGCACGGCTTGATACTGCAATCGCGCAGCGCACCTTCGCGCAGTCGACCTACGACCGCAACAAGGATCTTGTCTCGTCAGGCGCCGTGAGCCAAGAGCGATTCGATCAATACACCGCGCAACTTGCTGAAGCGAAGGCCGCTGTCGAACAAGCGAACGCTGATATCGCGAGCGCAAAGGCCGATGAACTCGCCGCGCGCGCAGACATCGCGAATGCAGAGTTGAACCTTTCGTACTGCACCGTTTCAAGCCCGCTCGATGGCTTGATGGGTCCGTCGAAGTTCTACGAAGGAACGCTGGTTGGAAACACGGGACAACAAACGCTCAACACGGTCGTCCAAACCGATCCAATGTGGGCAGGCTTCAGCCCAAGTGCGAACTATCTGCCTGTGTTGATCGCGAATCAGAAGGCCGGCACGCTGACGGCGCGCGTGAGTCTCGCAGGCGCGACGACGGCCGCGGAACCTGGCACACCACTTCGTGTGACCGATACATCACCAAGCGCAGAGGGCAAGCTCGTGTTCATCGACAGCATGGTCACTGGAAGCAGTGACACCGTCCTGATGCGCATCGAGTTTACGAATCCAGATACGGTCTTCCGTGCAGGAGCGTATGCGACGGTCGAGATCGGACTCGGCATGCAGAGGGATGCGATCGTTGTGCCTGAAGAGGCCGTGTTCGCGCGACAAACCGAGCTCTTCGTGTGGCGCGTGAAGTCCGATGACACGGTCGAGAGCATTCAGATCAACGCGCTCTCGAAGCACGACGACACCGTCATCATCGCGCCAGGAACCATTGCGAAGGGCGATCGCATCGTGGTTGCAGGCACGGGCAAACTGAAGGCTGGCGACAAGATTCGCGAGGTGAAGGAAGCCGGCGCAAAGACCGGCGCTTCCGAAACCTCATCAAGCACTTCCTCAGGCGCAGCCGCTGGCAGCACTTCGAAGGCTGAAGGGAAGTAATCACGCATGTCGTTCCGCTTCTTCATTGATCGCCCGATCTTCGCGACCGTCATTGCACTTGTGATGACGTTGTCGGGAATTATCTGCGCGTATCTCCTACCGATCGCGCAGTTCCCCAACATCGTGCCGCCCACCGTGCAGGTCACCGCGACCTACAACGGCGCCGACGCGAACACTGTCGCGCAAGTTGTCACGCTGCCACTGGAACAACAAATCAACGGCGTCGAAGGCATGCTCTACATGAGCTCGACTTCGACGAGTGCCGGCGTTTCGACGATCACCGTCACGTTCGAGGTTGGTTACGACCTCGACATCGCCGCGGTCGACGTCCTCACGCGCGTCAATCAAGCGATGCCGCAGTTGCCTGAAGCAGTGCAGCGCGTCGGCGTGAACATCGCAAAGCAATCCACCAACATGACAGGCGTGGTGAGCCTCTATTCGCCGAAGGGAACGTATGACAGCGCGTTCCTTTCGAACTACGCGAATATCACGGTGGAACCCGTGCTTTCGCGCGTCGATGGCGTGGGCAACACGACAGTCTTCGGCCTTGAGCAGTACGCGATGCGCATCTGGCTCGATCCGAACAAGATGACGCAACTCGGAATCACCGGTGACGACGTGATGAATGCCGTGCGCGCGCAGAATTTGCAAGCGTCGCTTGGTGCCGTCGGCGCAGAGCCTTCCGTCGGTCGACCCGCAGCGATGCTCGCGATTCAAGCGCTTGGTCGACTCGTCAAGGTTGAAGACTTTGCCGCGATCATCGTGCGCGCCGAGAAGAATGGCGCAGTTGTGCGACTGAGTGATATCGGCGACGTTGATCTTGGCTCGTATCAATACACAAGCACTTCGTCGCTCA
>JBJOHQ010000028.1:0-2688 GCA_046047595.1 Planctomycetota bacterium
CGCGAATTCGCGCATTTGCAAAAAAGTTGTCGCGCGCCGAATCTAGCGACCGCACAACGCGAACTTCGCGCGCCCGATCGTCCTCTCGGCGGGCGGTTCGCCGGGTGTTTCGCCGAGTGAGTGGGTGTTTCGCCGAGCGATTCGTATGGGCATTTCCTCTCCGCCGTTCCCGATGCCTGATTCCCGTTCTACATCCGCCCCGACGCCAACCAATTCGACCGCAACTGCGGTCGTTGGCACTTCAGAGGCGCATGCGCCCGCGTCGATCCCGGATCGCCTGCGCTGGCTGCGCGCCTTCCGCAACGCCGTGAAGTCGCACCACGAGGCGCTCTGCGCGTTGGCCTCCGATGAGGTTGGGAAAACCACCTTTGAAGCACTCGCGGCGGACATTCTGCCGCTTGTCGCGAGTTGCAACTGGCACTTACGCCACGCGCGAGGGCTCCTCGCGACCACACGCGTCCGTGGCGGCGGGCTCTTTGGGCTCGGCCACGCGGTCGAGCGCCGACGGATGCCTGTCGGGCGCGTTCTCGTCATCGCGACGTGGAACTACCCCGTGCAACTGCTCGGCATTCAACTCGTGCAGGCGATCGTCGCAGGAAACTCCGTCGTCGTGAAGCCTTCGGAGCGTGCGCCGCGCACGCAGGCACTCCTTCTCAAGTTGGCGATCGCCGCGACGGACGGCATCCCGTCGATGCGTGGCGCGATCGAAACCCGCGCAGCATCGCGTGAAGAAGGCGCGCGGCTCCTTCGTGACGAGCGCTTCGACCATGTCGTCTTCACGGGTTCGACCGCTGTCGGGCGCGCGATTGCTGAGGTCTGCGCGTCGAAACTTCTTCCGACCACGCTTGAACTTTCCGGCTCTGACACGGCCTTCATCCTCGCGGACGCCGACGCACGCGCCGCCGCGCGCGCGGTGTTCCTCGGCTTCACAGGAAACGCTGGACAAACGTGCATGGCGCCTCGTCGCGCGCTCGTCGAGCGGCCAGCACTTGCAGCGTTCACCGATGAACTCGCGCGTCTTGTCGCAGGCGCGAAGCGCGTCCGACTCGTCGATGCGTACGCCGCGAGCACGACCCGCGCGGCGGCAGCGAGCGCGATCACGCTCGGCGGCCGTTCGATTGCGGGTGCGCTCGAACCAACCGATGGTCGCGCGATGCGGCCGATCGCGATTCTCGATTGCCCTGTCGAAACCGAGCTCTTCTTCGGTCGTCACTTCGGCCCCGCGATTGCCGTCCGCGCCGTGGATTCGCTCGAGGAAGCGCTCGCATTGCACGCATCGATCGGCCAGTACCTCGCGACCAGCGTGTGGACACGCGCTCCGCGTGCCCGTCGCGCGGAAATCGAGCGCGCGATTGCGTCCTGCGGATCGAGCCTCGTCCACTTCAATTCGGTGCTGCTGCCTTCCGCGCATCCAGGTGTCGCGCTTGGCGGTCACGGTGCGAGTGGCTGGGGTATCTCACGCGGCGGATCGGGGCTCCTTGGCCTGACGCGCGAAGTCACCGTCACACACACGTCGAGTTTCCTTGCGCCACCCGTCGAGGAGCCCGCGCCGAACGTCGTTGCGTGGCTCTCGCGCATCGTCGCGTGGCCTGCGCGACCGATCCGCGCGGCGTCGGCGACCGACGCAATCGCCGCGACCGACGCAATCGCCGCAACCGACCCGATCGCCACGGAATCGCGCACGACTGCATCTCACGAACCACCTTCCAACGAACTCACTCGTCCGCGTTCCGAAGCGCATTCGAACGCGACCTCGCAAGTGACGCCAACCTCATCTCATCGACCGGAAATCCACGCATGAAGCGCACCATCGTCGTCATCGGAGGAGGCCTCGCTGGCCTCGCTGCAGCCACCGAACTCACCACGCAGTGGAAGGACGAGATCGCGAAGGGCACGGTTGAAGTCGTGCTTGTCGAGAAGAACCGCCACCTCGGCGGCAAGATGAATGTCCTCAGCGAGAAGGGCTACCACTTTGATATGGGCCCGACGATCATCACGATGCCAGAGGTCGTGCGCGGAATCATCAAGCGCAGTGGGCGAAAGGTGGAGGATTACCTCGAACTCGTGCGGCTCGATCCGCAATGGCGCTGCTTCTACGAAGACGGCACGGTGCTTGATCTGCGCGACGATCCGAAGGCGTTCGCCGCCGATCTCGATCGCCAGTTCCCCGCGATGAAGCCAGGTCAGGGCTATCTCGAGTTCCTCAATTTCGCGCGCCGGATGTACGGCCTCAGCGAGAAGGTCTTCTTCTACAAGGATCTCGGCGGCGTGCTCGACATGATGAAGAAGCCGCCGCAAGAGCCGGGTGTTCTCGGCGACGCGCTTGCGATGCGCATGTATTCGACGGTTGCGCGCACGTCGCACAAGTCGGTACGCGAGCCGCATCTCGCGCAACTTACCGAGCACTTCATGCAGTACATCGGGTCGAGTCCGTTCCTCGCGCCGGCGATTCTCTCACTCATCGCGAGTGCGCAAGGTGACTACGGCTGTTGGTACACGATGGGCGGCACGCGCATGGTTGCGCGCAGTCTTGAGCGTATTTTCACTGAGCAGGGCGGACGCGCGGAACGCGGCGTTGGCGCGAAGCGCATCGTCGTTGATGGCGGCCGCGTGACTGCGGTCGAACTTGAAGATGGCCGCACGATTGCGTGCGACACCGTCGTCTCGAACTGCGATGTGCAGCGCACG
>JBJOHQ010000029.1:0-4737 GCA_046047595.1 Planctomycetota bacterium
ACAACGGCGCAGCGCAAGGCGGCGTGACGCCGCGCGTCGCCGCGTGATGCAGCGCGACGTGTTTCATTTCATCTCATACAAAAACACGCAGGGCGCCAATCCGCTGGCGCCCTGCGTGCAAACGTGGTTCGTGATTTGAGCGCTCGCAACCTGCTTCGCAACTCGCTCGCTCTCGTCGGCCTCTTGCATGGATCACGCCAGAGGGAGCCGCCGCAGCGGCGACCGCTGAAGAGCTGCGCTTCTCAGCGGCGACGGCGACCGGCGAGGCCCGCGAGGCCGAGCAGTGCAATCGCGCCTGGCGCAGGCACGCCCGACACTTGGTACTCGAGGAACGTGCCCGAGGTCGATGGGCTACCCCAGCCGGATGTCGCAAGGGTTTGACGCGACAGGTGATCAACGCCTGGATCGTTGCCGCCACCAGACGTCGCGATGTCGAAGTAAATCGTCTCGCCGCCTGAGAGGCCGAGCGACGCGAGCGACATCGTCCAAGAGATGAAGTTGCCGCCGGTTGAACCACCGGTCATCACGCTGTTGGTGAGGGTGGACACGTTGCCCCAGTCCCAACCGCCGCCGACGTACGACACGAATTGGGCGTTGTTCGAAGGCTGATCAACCCACGAACCGACGAAGTAATCAATGTCACTCGTCAGGTTGACCGGACGGTTCCACGCGTTCGACGAGGTTCCGCCGGCGCGAACATCGATGAAGAGCATGAACTTCGTCCAGTTGGCGAAGTCGCGCGTTTCGACGGTGAACGTGATGTTCGTGCCGTCGTCCGTCACTTGGCCCGACAGAATGTCGAGGTTGCCGAAGCCGGTATCAAAGATGTCGTTCTGGATGTCGTCGTAGAACTGCGAATTGCCGACGAAGCCCGCTTGGGCAACCGACGCAAGGCTTGCGGCGACGATGACGGAAGTGATCTTGAGCATGGAGACTCCTGAGGGTTCAGACAGTGGACTGCCAACGGCAAAAGCCGCCGTGGCCAAAGACGAAGGCGTAAAACGGGCGCCGAACGTGTCACCGTTTCCCAAGATTTTGTCGAAATGACGCGACGCGACGCGATGAAGGCCAAGACGCAACGAAAACGCCCCGCCTTGCGGCAGGGCGTTCTCAAGATTTGAAGTGCAGACTTGACTCTGCTGCGCGGCTAACGGCGTGTCTCAGCGGCGACGACGGCCAGCGAGGCCAGCCAAACCGAGGAGCGCGATCGCGCCTGGGGTTGGGAGGGTCGTGTACGACGCGAATCCACCCGCAACCGACGCCGTACCCCAACCTGGGGTCGCTGCGTCCGAACGCGAAAGGTGGTCGACGCCTGGGTCGTTGCCGCCGCCCGAGGTGGCGATGTCGAAGTAGAACGTGTCACCAGCGCTCAATCCGAGCGATGCAAGCGACATGGTCCACGTCACAGTGTTGCCGCTCACCGAGTTGGTGAGGGTGCTGGTTTGGTTCCATGAGCCGCCCCACGACCAGAACTGCGCGTTGTCGCTCGGCGCATCGACCCACGAACCAATGTAATGCTCGATTTCACGGCCGCTCAGATCAACAGGGCGCGACCACGCGTTCGAAGTCGTGCCACCCGCTGCGGTGTCAAAGTACATCATGTACTTCGTCCAATTCTGGAAGGCGCGCGTTGTCACTGCGATGGTGAGGTTGACGCCGTCGTCCGACACGTCCACCGACGCGATGTCGAGGTTGTCGAAGCCGTTGTCGAAGAGATCAAAGGTGTTGTCGGTGTAGATCGCGGCGTTCGCGCTCGAAGCGAGAAGGCCGACAGCGAGAAGCATGCATGCACGCATCGTTTGAAACTCCAATGGACTGGACCGCATCGCGGTCGGGACAGGGGTGATTGAGGGGACTGGTGGGACCGAAGAGGGACAGGACCGAATGACGCTGGACGGCGTCCGCGCGAAGTATGGACCGAGATTTCGGTCTATCAACCTTGACTTTGCCGAATTTTGACGACTCGTTCAACTCGGGCGGTCGCACGAACGGAACGGGAACGCAGCAGGAAGGGAACGGGACAGGAAGATACGTCGAGGCGCGTGAGAGTTATCGTCCGCTGATTGGACGAGCCGAGGTCGTCGACCCGCGCTCGCGCGGCGCGGGCGCCTCGAACTGGTTGGTTTTTGCGGGCTGGTTGAGCTTTGTGGGCTCGTTGTGTTCCGCGGGCGCAACGAGGCGAGCGAGCGCGCGGGTCTTCGCGTGGGTTTCCGCGACCTCGTCGGCAGGTGAACTCTCGACGACGATCCCGCAGCCCGCGTGATACGCGACCGTTCGCACGCCATCGGCCGATGCCGCCCCAAGTTGCGCGGTTCGAATCGCAACATTCAGCGCTGCGTGCCCCGAGCGTGCGATGAATCCCATCGCGCCGCAATAGAACCCGCGTGGCGTTGGTTCGAGTTCGTCAATGATTTGCATCGCGCGAACTTTCGGCGCGCCGGTGACTGAACCCGGCGGAAACGTCGCCGCGAGCAGTTCAAGCCAATCGACTTGCGGCGCGAGGCGCGCACGCACTTCCGCGACGCCGTGATGCACGGTGACGTGCGTCTCGAGGACGCGCGCGGTCGTGACTTCCACCGAGCCGATTTCCGCGACGCGGCCGAGATCGTTCCGCATCAGGTCGACGATCATCGCGAGTTCGGCGGCGTCTTTGTCGCTCTCGAGGAGTTCGCGCGGATCAGTCGAGGTCGGGCGCGTGCCCTTGATCGGCCGTGTGACGATCGCTCCATCGGGGTAGACGCGAAGGAAACTCTCGGGGCTCATCGAAACAAGCGCACCGCCGTTGGGAAGGTCGATCGCAGCACCAAACCAAGCGTTGTTCGCGCGGATCGCTGCGTGGGCGAATGTGCGCGGACAGCCGCGGAATTCCGCCGAAAACCGGCGCGCGATGTTTGCTTGGAACGCGTCACCCGCGCGGATGTATTCGACGGTGCGCGCGACTTTGGCGGCGAATCCCGCGTCGTTTGGCTCGCACGACAGCGAGGAAAGTTCCCATGCGCGATCGCTTGGAGATGACGGCGCGGGGGATGACGGCGCGGAGGATGGAGCGTTCGGCCCTGGCTCCGCCAGTTTTAGCCCAGGCTCCGCCAGTTTTAGCCCCGGCTCCGCCAGTTTCGGCGGTGATCCGACCGCCGTCAGCGCGCCGGATGCGTGATCAAAGATCCACGCGTCTAAGCACCAATGAAGTACCGCGAGCGGCGCGTCGCGCGGCAGCCGAGCGGGCGCGGCGGGTTCGAACACCGAACCCAAGCCGTAGCCAAGCGCCACGATCCAACCGCCATCGAAGGGCGACGTGCGCGTGTGGCTTTCGTCGTTAAGCGCGTCGCTTTGAGCTTGACCGCGGCGCGCGACGTTCGCGGAGTCCAAACGCGGAGTCCGCGCAAGTGCGCTCGCGAGGATCGATCGCGCCTCTTCTGCCGAGGCACTCGCAGGGATGACCACCGTCTCGCGCGGTCGCGCGAAGATGCTCCAGCCGTTGTGGGTACCGAGTTCGCCGCCTGAAACGAGCGCCGCCAACGGCTCGTCTTTCGGCCAACGCGCAAGCAATTCCGCTGGATGGGGGGGCGCGGAGACGTCGAGCGGGCGATGTGCGTCGGTCGAAGGCAAGGTCGCGATGGTACGGGGGCTCCGTGATGCTGCACATGGAAAGCACCGTGCACAACTCGGAAATCGTGCGCGTTCCTGCATCGCGCACCTTCTGTACACTCCGCGATTCACCGCGGCGGGAAGACGCCGCGCACGCACACATTTTGGAATCACACACCAATGGCGAGTAAGAAGAAGGCGAAGCCCGCGAAGAAGGGCAAGGCCAGCAAGTCAAAGTCGTCGAGCAAACTCAACAAGTCCGCAAAGTCGACCAAGTCGGCAAAGTCCAGCGGCGCGAAGAGCGTCGGCAAGATGGTCTTCTACTTCGGTGAAACGAAGTGCGAAGGTCACGCTGGTCAGAAGATGCTCCTTGGCGGCAAGGGCGCGAACCTCGCGGACATGGTCTCGATCGGCCTCCCGGTTCCGCCCGGCTTCACCATCACCACCGACACCTGCGCCGCGTACTACGACTGCGGCGGCAAGTTGCCGAAGGGCTTGATGGATGACGTCCAGAAGAACATCAAGATGTTGGAGAAGGAACTCGGCAAGAAGTTCGGCTCCGACACGAATCCGCTGCTCGTTTCCGTGCGCTCGGGCGCTGCGGTTTCGATGCCAGGCATGATGGACACCGTCCTCAACCTCGGCCTCACCGATAAGGCCGTCGAAGGTCTCGCGAAGGGCACGGGCAACCGCCGCTTCGCGTTCGACGCGTATCGCCGACTCATCAACATGTTCGGCGACGTCGTCATGGGCGTCGATCACCACAAGTTCGAGCACGCCTTCAGCGCCATCAAGACGAAGTACGGCGTGAAGGAAGACACGCAAGTGCCGACCGAAGGTCTCGAAGAACTCGTGGCCGAATACAAGAAGGTCTACAAGGATCAAGTTGGCGCGGATTTCCCGCAAGATCCGATGCTGCAACTCGAGCACGCCATCAAGGCGGTGTTCAGTTCGTGGAACGGCGAGCGCGCGATTGAGTACCGCCGCATTCAAGAGATTCGCGGCCTCAACGGTACCGCGGTCAACGTGCAAGCGATGGCTTACGGAAACATGGGCGAAACGTCGGGTACGGGTGTGGCGTTCACGCGCGACAACACGACCGGCGAGAATGTCTTCTACGGCGAATTCCTCGTGAATGCGCAAGGCGAAGAC
>JBJOHQ010000030.1:0-2744 GCA_046047595.1 Planctomycetota bacterium
CAGTACTCGTACTTGGTTGGGCTTCGGCGATCAGCGGATTGAACGCCGGTGATACTTCGATCACGCTTCCCTTTGGTGCGTCGATCGCACTTCATCTCTCGTGGTCGATGGCAGGCGCGGCCGCAACGGCACTTGTTCTGTTCGCGCAGGCTTCGATGCGCGTCGGAAAGGCCACCGATGTCCTCCGTGCGGTTTTCGCAGGATTGGCATGGGCGGCACCTGCGCTGCTCTTGATCGACGGCGTTCCGTTCGCAGGCGCGTTCGCGCTTCCCGGCGCGGTCTTCGCGTTCGTTCGATCGGCGCGCCGCGCGCTCGTTATCACATCACTTACGCTACTCCTTCCTGCCGGACTCATTTGGATTGCGACGCTCCTCGGCGCAGGTGACCTCGGCAGCGCGTGGGGCCGCGTTGAGTTCGAAACCTACGGACTGCTGCTCGTCGGAACGGCTGCCATTGGCGGCGGATTGCATCCCTCGCTCGGAGCTGCCCGTCGCATCTTCGGTCCGGTGGGAATCGCCGCGACCGTCCTCGGCATCGGAGCGATTGCTCTTGATGTGGGAAGTATCAGCGGTGCGCTCGCTGCCGATCTCAATCTCATCTTCATCGCGACGTCGGCGGCTTTGGCAGCGGCGCTCTTTGGCGTTGGTGCGTTGATGTCAGAAGCGCGTCCGTTGTCGGTGCTGGAGGGAGACGATGTACGCACGCAAGCGATCTCCGCGGGCGCACTCGTCTCAATCATCGCCGTCATCGCTGGAAGCGTGCACGGATTGGCACTGCTCTTTGATCCGCGCGAGGAGACAACACCGAGTGTGGTGTCCGCGCTCGCCGCGATTGTGGCGGTTGTCACAGCAGCGTGGTGTTGGTGGCGAACGAGTTCTCGTGCTCGGGCTCTTGCTCTTGCTCTTGCTCCTGCTCCTGCTCCTGCTCCTGCTCCTGCTCCTGCCTTTGGCTCGTCGGCCCTGACACGAAGTGCCGCATGGACCGCAGGCCTCTTCGCGACAGCCGTTGTCCCGCTTGGTGCGATTTTGCTTGCGTCGATCCTTGCGTCGATGCTTCCGACCGGCACAGGGCGCGGCCTCGGTGCGTTTGTGCTTGCGGTTTGGGTCGTGGCGGTGGGTGTCGCCGAGATTGCGATCGGGTTCATCCGACGAGTTCCGGCCCTTCGTTGGGGCGGGTTGCTCGCATTTGTTTTCCTCGTGTTGCGGCTGTTTCTTGTCGATCTCGCAAACGCGCCAACCCTCGTCCGAGTCGCGCTGTTGTTCGTAACGGGAATCGCACTGGTCGGCGTTGGCATCGTGTATGCGCGGGTGGGGCGGACGTTTGATGGCGCGGGCAGCGCGGGCGGCTCGGGCGGCGGAAGCGGCTCGGGTACCATCGCGCCGTGACCACGTCGAGCCGCCGTCCAGATTTCCCGCTTGAACTCACGCAACTCGATGCGCCGGAACTGCGCGCCGTACGCCTCAACGCGGGCGATCGGCTCATCGTCGGCCGCGGATCAGATTGCGCGCTGTGGATCAACAACGCTTCGGTTTCGCGTCAGCACGCGGCGATTTCGCTTCGTGCTGATGGCGCGTACGTTGAAGATCTCGGCAGTCGCCACGGCACGCGCGTGAACGGCGTGCCAGTGCGCGCGGGGAAGCCTGTTCGTGTGGGCGCGGCAGATGTCCTTCACTTTGGTCCTGCAGCGGTTCGACTTGGCTACGCCGTCGAACGACTGGCAACGTCGACGATGGCCGGCGACGCAGAAGCGGTTCGCACGATTCAAGTTGGCACCAAAGGCGGTGCAGAGCATGCGATGCGCGTGTTGATGGAGGTCGTTCGAAAGATTCCGCGCGATGGTGATGAGGAATCAGCGGGTGCGATGTTGTTGGAGCGCTTGGTGTCCGTGACCAGCCTCGAGCGCGCGCTCCTCGTTCGCATGGGTGGAAATGGAACAGAGGTTGAAATTCTTGCGAGCGCGGGCGCGCGCGCCGGTGCTGTGAGTCGGACGGTGCTTGCTGCGGCCGAAGATGCGTCGCGCGTTGCACATCTCTCGCAGATTTCCGACATTCGCGCGGCCGAGAGCATCGCTGGATCGGGGGTGCGTGAGATTGTTTGTGCGCGCCTTGCGCTTGATGAAAACGAACGCATCTATCTCTATCTCGACTCGCGTCGCGAACGGAGTTCGGTCGACGGCGCGATGGCCGAGTTCATCGGTGCGGCCGCGCGCATTTGTGCGCTGGTCATCGAGAGTTTTCAGCGTCGGCGTCTCGAAGAACTCGAGCAAGATGTTGCGCGAGCGCGCATCGTGCAGCAACGACTGCTTCCGGGTGAATCCGGCGAAACGGGTCCTGTTCGATGGCGTTTGCTCTCGCAGCCAGGAGCGCTGCTTGCGGGCGATTTTGCTGGTGTTGCGCATCGCCCAGACGGCTCCGTGCTCGCGTGGGTTGGTGATGTCGTTGGAAAGGGACCTGCAGCGGCGATGCTCATGGCGAGTGCGCAGGCGTGGCTCTATGCGTCCGCAGAGCGTGCGCAAGACGTTGGCGAGATCGTCGCATCACTCAACGAATTCCTCTGCCATCGCAGCGAAACAACCGAGTTCGCGACGCTCTTTGTTGCGTCCATCGCGGCTGATGGCACGGTACATGCGTGCGACGCGGGCCACGGGCTCGCGTTTCTCGTGCGACCTGGAAGCGTCGTGCGACTTGAGTCGGCCAGTGGGCTCGCGGCGGGTGTGATGGCCGGCGAACGCTATGAAGCTTCGA
>JBJOHQ010000031.1:0-4285 GCA_046047595.1 Planctomycetota bacterium
GAATCTCACCACGAATCTCACCACGAATCTCACCACGAAACTCACTTCGGCGCTCTCACTCGGACTCGTCGCCTCTCTCTCGCTCTTCGGTCTCGCAGCGAGCGCACCCGTGGCGCCACTCGCGCCGACCACCGCGAGCGAAGCGCAGCCCGCAAAGGTCCGCATTGGCGTTTCGATTCCTGCGGCCGATCACGGATGGACGGCGGGCGTTGTGTGGTGGGCGAAGGAGTGCGCGAAGTTGCACCCGAACATCGAGTGGACCATCGAGACCGCAAGCACGCCAGAAGAGCAGATCACCGACATCGAGACGATGGCGCCAAAGATCGACGGACTGGTTGTTCTCGCGACAGAGAGCGCGCCGATCACGCCCGTCGCGAAGGAAGTTCATGAACGCGGAGTGCTCCTCGTCAATGTCGACCGCGGATTTTTGGAGCCCGTCGCCGACATCTTCATCGAAGGCGACAACAAGGCTTTCGGCCGTAAGAGCGCAGAGTTCATGGTTGAGAAACTCGGCGGCAAGGGTAAGGCGAAGGGCAACATCATCATTCTCGAAGGCATTCCCTGCACCGTGAACACCGATCGCGTGAACGCGGCGATGGAAGTCTTCAAGGCGGAGCCAGGAATCAAGATCGTCGGCCAACAAGCCGCGAACTGGAATCGTCAGAAGGCACTCGAAGTGACCGAGACGTTGTTGACGAAGGCGCCGAATGTCACTGCGATTTGGGCTTCGGACGACGACATGGCACTCGGCGCGGAACAAGCGCTCGCCGAGAAGGGCATCGAGGGCGTTTGGATTCTTGGTGGCGCTGGCATGAAGGACATCATCAAGCGCGTCATGGACAAGGATCCGATGTACCCAGCGGACATCACCTATCCGCCGTCGATGATCGCGACCGGCATGGAAATGGCCGCCGCGGTCCTTCGTGATGGCAACAAGGCTGCGAAACTCCAGTACATGCCGCGTCACTTGATGATCGACGTCGACCTCGTCACGCCGGAGAACGCGAAGCAGTTCTACTTCCCGAAGTCGGTGTATTGAGCAACGCGTGACGGAACCTCTGCAACTCGATCATGTCGTGCGCAACGCGTGGGCGGAACTCGCACACGCCGTCGTGAAGCGTCAACACGCGTTTCACACGCCGACGTTGGTGTCGCTCGACCTTTCTGGCGCTCCTGTTGCACGCACGGTGGTCATGCGTGCAGTCTCCATTGAGCGCGCGGAGATTCGTTGCCACACCGATCGACGAAGCCCGAAGATTCGCGAAATCTCTCGTGATCCTCGGGTTGCATGGCACTTCTACGCGCCTGAACTCAAGCTGCAGCTTCGGTTGAAGGCGCGCGCGACCGTGCATCTCGACGACGCTGTTGCCGACGAGGCATGGGCTCAGTCGAGTTTGTCGAGTCGGCGTTGTTATCTCGCGCCCAACGCACCCGGAGCGATCTGCGAGCAACCATCGCCCAATCTGCCTGAGCATCTTCTTGGGCGCATTCCGACGCTCGAAGAGTCGCTTCCAGGTCGAGCGCACTTTGCGGCCATCACGACAATCGTCGATGAGATCGATTGGCTTTGGCTCGTGGCGGACGGCCACCGACGTGCGCGATTCGAACGGTGCGCGTCAGATACGAGCGATCATGCGTCCGGCGCGAACTCAGGTGTATGGTCGGGCGCGTGGATTGAGGCGTGACGGGCTGATCGCGCGTCGCCCCGAACTGAGACGCGTGCGAGTTAGCGTTTCCACGCGGCTCGCAGCATGAGCGCAAACGGGATCCACCAAAGAAGATCATTCGTGGGAATCGTCGCGCCAAAGGTCCACGGGATTTCGCCGCGCGACGCTGTCCAAACAAAGCCGATCGGCCCGAAGATCTTGCCGAGGAGTCCGACGAACACAATCGGCCAGTGCCGAATCGGATCACGACTCGCACAGAGGTAGCCGACGCCGTAGACGCCGATCACCATGCCGAGGCACTGCCAAATGCCGCGGCCCGTTCCGGTGAGCGGCTCCATGCCGACGAAACCGAAGAGTGCGTCCGGCGCGAGCACAACCCACGCACCCCACAACAAGTTGTAGATCCCTGCGACGAAGAGCCACGTTCGCATCCATGGTCGAAAGAGGGGGGCGGAGAGAGCGTCGGCGTGGTCGCGCATGGGTGGGTGCTTCGAGCCGAACAGTGATTGGGATTCGAGCATCGGGTGTTGTGGGGAAGTTCTGGCGCGTGTCGGGGTGCAGCCGCTGCTGTGGTCGAAACGGCATTGGCGAGCGCGTCGGTAGGATGCACTGGTGAGTTCGGCCGAAGTCACCAACACCACACCCGTCAAGTCCGATCGCGAAGCACCGCGTCCGGGCGGCGAACCAACGCGTCTCGAACGCTGGACGGCTCCATGGCGCGCGCTGCCGAATCTCTTGGTGATCGGCGCGCAAAAGTCGGGCACGACCTCGCTACACGACTTTCTTGCGCGACATCCAGAGATTCGAATGTCGCGGATCAAAGAGTGTCATGTCTTGTGGAAGACAGGCTGCAGTCTGCGCAATTACCGAGCGTTCTTTCCGCTTCGTGCGCGGTGCCGCGCCGACCGCGTGAAGCATGTAGGGGAGTCGACGCCCTTCTATCTCTTTCATCCCGAGGCGGCGGCGAATGCGCAACGGCTTGCACAAGCGGTCGCCGCAGAAAGCCATCCTCTGAAAGCGATCGCGGTCTTGCGCGATCCCGTGGAACGTGCATGGAGCCACTATCAACACGCGATTCGGCAAGGAACCGAAACGCATACGTTTTCAACGGCCCTTGACCTTGAACAGACGCGTGTGCAGCTCGATACTTTCTCATTGCAACATCACACCTATCAGTCGCGCGGGCTCTACGCTGAGCAACTTGAACGGTGGTTTGCGGTGCTTGGTCGAGAACAGGTCCTTGTGTTGGAGTTCCGCGAGTTGCTCGCGATGCAGCCCCAAACGCGCGAGCGCCTGCGAGAGTTTCTCGGCGTTTCTCAGATGTTTGAAGGCGATTTTCCCGCGGCGAATCGAGGCGACTCTCAGCGCATACCCACAGAGATGCGCGAAAGACTCGCGCAGTTCTACGCCGAGCCCAATCGACGACTCGAGCGTCTTCTCGGGTTCAAATTTTCGTGGACGTTGCCAGACACGTCGAACGCAGTGCATCCTTCGTCGCCCGATGTGAACGGTCAGAATCGGAGCGATCGGTGACTGCGTCGATGCCGTCCGAAGCGGCGTCGACCAGCGAGTCAACCGCGACTTCGATCGCTGCGCCGACATGCACGCACGATGCGTCGTCCAGTGTGATCGAGCGCAACGCGCGGCTCCACCACCTCGACGCGCTGCGCGCCACCGCAATGCTCCTCGGCATCGTGCTGCATGCATCACTCGCGTACACCGGTGGTCCGTGGATTGTCCGCGACGCAGGCCATCCCGTGTTTGCGGTGACCTTCTTCGCGATTCACGGTTTTCGCATGCAACTCTTCTTTCTCTTGAGCGGCTTTTTCACAGCGCTGCTCTGGCGAAGGCTCGGTTTGGCGGGGCTTCTGAAACAGCGCGCGGCGCGGATCGCACTTCCGCTCCTGATCGGTCTTTTCACCATCGTCCCGCTCTTGTGGGTTGTGGTCGCGTTGGCCGGTGCTGCGCAAGAAGCAACGTCTGCATCGGCAGCCGCCGCAGCGGACGCTGTGGCCGCAGCGGACACAACGGGCAGCGCAGCATCGGTCGCGGATGAACTCACGACGATTCACCAAGCGACCAGTCAAGCGACCACCCAAGCGACCAACCAAGCGACCAACCAAGCGGGCAACCAAGCCAATAAGCCGCGTCCGATCGCAGTCGCGATCTGGTTTCTCTTTCGCTTCCCTGTCTTTCACCACTTGTGGTTTCTCTGGTTCCTCTGCTGGATGATGGCGGGATTCGCGATTTTCGCGTGGTGCGCGGAGCGCGGGCTCGGTCGAAAAATCATCACGAGGCTGCGCGCGCCTTCTGCGGTGACGCGGCTCTTCATCGGTTCAGCGGGTGCGCTTCTGTGGCTTGTGCCACTGACGACGATCAGTTACGCGTTGATGAAAGTGACCGAAGAAGGAGCGGTGTTTGGCCCTGATACCTCGGGCGGATTGCTGCCACTTCCTGGCGTTCTCTTCCACTACAGCGTGTTCTTTCTGATGGGGGCATTGCTCTTCGAAGTGCCCGATGCGATGCGGGGATTTTCTCGCCGTTGGATACTCGCGCTTGTCGGCGCGGTCGTGCTCTTTCCCATCGCTGCCGGATTTGCACTTGGTTTACCGTGGTCG
>JBJOHQ010000032.1:0-18255 GCA_046047595.1 Planctomycetota bacterium
GCGCGGAGATGCACCATCCCGATGATGGCGGGTGATCGTCCGAAGAGAGCATGTGAGTTGGCGTTGGCGTCGTGCAAGAGAGTCTCGGGTCTAGCTGATGCAGAAGATGTCGCGGCGTGGAACTGAACAACAACGCGGCTTCTAGCGCGTTTTCGGTGCTTCGTTCGGTGCTTCGTTCGGTACTTCCTTTTGGGGTTCGGTCGACGTAGCGGGAGTTGGTGCTGTACCGCGTTCGAGTCGCGCGATAAGCGCAGCATCGAATCGTCGAATCATGTCGCGTGAGAGCGTTTTTCGAAGCCCGAAAGAGACAGGGCTTCTGCTGACGGGCTTCTCAAGAATCTTGATGCGCGATTCGTTGAGTTCGCTCAGAGCTCGTTCCAAACTATGTTGATCGGCGAGTACGGCATCGAGATTTCCGAGCCGCAGTTCTTCCATTGCAAGTGCGAGGGTCGGATAGGAAACGTGTGGCAGGAAGTGCTCATTCACGTAGCCGCTTGCGATCCCATCCTCCATGACCCCGACGCGAGCGCGGGGGAGATCGTGCGCTCCGGTCACTTCAACCGAAGAGTCGTGCGCGGTGATGGAGCTCGTAATCGTCGCGGTGAAAACCGCCACAAGGACGAGGGAGAGAATCATCCAAGTTCCTGCGAAAAAGCGGCCAACTCCCGAAACAGGAACCTTGTCGCCGTAGCCAACCGTGCTGAGAGTCGTGATCGACCACCACAGTCCAGAGCCGATGCCTTCATGTCGCCTGCCACGGAAATGTTGATTCTTGGTCTTCTCGAGCGCCCAGATCAACACGGCAAAAAGCATGACGAGCGCCAGCATCGCCGCATAGACGCGCAGTTGGCGTGGCGTGGCCAAGCTCTTGTAGAGGACTTCAAGATCGCCGCTGAAATTATCGCGAAAGACAGCGATCGTGACGCGCGAGGTGGCGAACGACGGAGTGAGTGACAACAACGACGCAGAGAGAGGACTGGCAGTGAAGGGCAGTGCAACCGCGTCGATCTCCTCTCGCTCAAGCGCGCGCATGATCTCTGACGGACTCAGGCTGACGAACTCAACTTCGCAGCCCATGTCTTGCGCGACCGTGCGGAAGAGATCCACTGCGTCGCCAGACCAGTGGCCGGCTGCATCGACGGTCGCGTAGGGAGGAATGTCAGTGACAGCCGCGCGCAGTGTGCAGGGGCCGTTCCCCGTGCTCGCTGCAGTGGGAGGTTGCTGCGCGGCAGTGGCGGCCTGACTTTGAGTCGCATGCGCAATCTCGCCAGACTCGCTTGCTCCAGTATCCAACCAACTGTTCACCCAACGAGGCTCAACTGGCGCGCCCGTCGCGGCCGCAATGGCACACGGATCGATCGCAAGCACCGCCCCAAAGCCTCCAAAGACGAGGGCGAACGCAACAAGAATGCTCAGATGGCAGCGAAATCGAGGCACAGGTTGGAGTGTAACGGGGGTGCGGTTGCCGCGGCCGATGGTGGCCCCTATCCTCCGCCCCCTCGCAGAGAGGAACGAACGCCGGGAACAACCCGGCAGGGAGCACAGCACAAGCCATGGCAGTCCGCATCGCAATCAACGGCTTCGGCCGCATCGGTCGTCTCGTCTATCGCATCGCTACCGAACGTGGCGGCTTCGAAGTCGTTGGCGTGAACGACCTCGTGCCGGCGGACAACCTTGCGTATCTGTTGAAGTACGACTCGACGCACGGCCGCTTCGGCGCCGATGTGCGCGCGGACGGCGAGTCGATCGTTGTCAACGGCAAGACGACCGTTTGCACGGCTGTGAAGGATCCGGCGCAGCTCCCTTGGAAATCGCAGGGTGTCGATTACGTCGTTGAATCGACCGGCCTCTTTACGGCGCAGGAAGATGCGCGCAAGCACCTCGATGCGGGTGCGAAGCGCGTGCTGATTTCGGCACCGACGAAGAGCGAGAAGGAAGTGCCGACCTTTGTGTACGGCGTGAACTGCTCGAAGTACGACCCTGCGGTGCACACCATCGCGAGCAACGCCAGTTGCACCACCAACTGCTTGGCGCCAGTCGTGAAGGTGCTCCTCGACCTCTGCGGCATCGAAGAAGGTCTGATGACGACCGTCCACGCGGTGACGGCCACGCAACCGACGCAAGACGGTCCATCGAAGAAGGACTGGCGCGGCGGACGCAACGCATACATGAACATCATTCCGAGTTCGACCGGTGCAGCGAAGGCTTGCGCGCTCGTGCTACCGGAAACGAAGGGCAAACTCACCGGCATGAGTTTCCGTGTGCCGACGGCGAATGTTTCGTGCGTCGATCTCACGTTCCGCCCCGCGAAGGCGACGAGCCTCGCCGACATCAATACGGCGATGAAGGCCGCCAGCGAAGGCGCGTTGAAGGGCGTCCTCGGCTACACCGAAGAAGAGGTCGTTTCGAGCGATTTCATCGGTGACGCGCGCAGTTCCATCTTCGACTCGAAGGCGGGCATCCAACTCTCCGATCGCTTCTTCAAAGTGGTCAGTTGGTACGACAACGAGTACGGCTACGCGTCGCGCTGCGTCGACATGCTGGCGATGATGGCGAAGAAGGACGGAAAACTGAGTTGATCGCGCGGCGTGTGTCTTGCAAGTTTCTCGCGGGTGTCTCGCGAGTTTCTCGCAGGTTTCGCGCAGGTTTCGCGCAGACTTGAACCGAGTTGGCATCGCAGGCGGAGGCGTCGTTTTTCGCGCCTGCAACGCTCGTCGGTTAGCATGAACCCATGCTGACCGCTGTCACCTCGATCCTCACGGCAACGCTCGGGTTTTTCTGCGCGCCACCGACGGAACTTGAGCCGGGTTACACGCTGCGCATCTACGAGATCGGTCGAGAGCTCGATCGCGTCGCGCGCGTGGCTGAAGACGCCACGCCCAACCTTGATCGCCTCGAGGATCGCATCGACTTCAAGGATGTTGAAGCGCTTGTGCCCGCCGGAATGCGCCGCGATCAGATCGCGATCGAAGCGATCGGCTACCTCAACATCACGGAGCCCGGCAACTACACCTTCGAACTTCGCTGCGACGATGGCGGCGTGCTTGAAATCGACGGCACGCGCGTGATCGTGCACGACGGAGTTCATCCGCCATCGCCGATGGAAGGGCAAATCGAACTCGACAACGGCCTGCATCCGTTTCGCATCGATCTCTTCCAAAATGGTGGCGGCGCGGCGCTCATTTTGAACTGGCGCAAGCCAGGAAGCGGGCGCTACGAACTCGTACCTGCTGACGCGTTTCGCACCGAAGCGGGCGTGACACGCGTTGTCGCGCCTGGCACGAAGGTCTACAAAGATGGCCGCGAGAACCAACGACCTGGCGATGGCTTGCCGATCGAGGTTGCGTATCCGCGATTCGCCATCGAGCCGCTACGACCGAAGGACTTCCGCCCGAAGATCGGCGGTATGGCCTTCTTGCCCGATGGGCGCTTGGTCGTGAGCGACTTCGAGCCAGTCAACAACGGCATTCTCCGCACCGAAACAAACGGCACGCTCTACATCTTGTCGGGCGTCATCGGCGGAACACCCGAGACCATTCGCGTCGAAAAACTTCCTGGCGGCTACCACGATCCATGCGGCATCGTGTGCGTCGACGGCGACATTTATGTTTCGCATCGCCCGGGTATCGATCGACTGCGCGACCTCGACAAGGACGGCATCTTCGAAACGCACGAAGAGTGGGCGCACCCGTGGGTTGGCGACAACTACCACCATTTCTCTTTCGGACTGAAGGAGAAGGACCGCTGGATCTATGGGTCGCTCTCGACCTCGATTTACTTCGGCAACACGATTCAAACCGATGGCGTCGAAGGCGACACGCCTGGCCTCAACGGTCCGAATCCGCCGAACCGCGGCACGCTCTATCGGATCAACGTCGACACAAAGGAAATTGAGTTCCTCGCGGGCGGTTTCCGCACGCCGAACGGGGTTGAAGTCACTGCTTCGGGCGACATGTTCGTCACCGACAATCAAGGCGCGTGGATGCCTGCGAGCAAGTTGAACCACGCGAAAGAAGGGCGCTTCTACGGCCACTACAACGGACGGCAGAAGTCGCGCGTCTATCCCGAGGGCGGACACGCGAGTCTCTTCAGTGAGAATCCGCCGTCGCCGCCCGCGGTGTGGTTGCCGCAGAATGAGATTGCGAACTCGCCGACCACGCCGCTTGCGATTTCGAGCGGGCCGTTCGCTGGGCAAATGTGGCTTGCGGAACTCACACTCGGCGGGATCAATCGCGTTTCGCTCGAGGAAGTCGCGGGTGAATTGCAGGGATGTGCGTATCGCGCAGGGAACGGCCTCGAAGGCGGCGTGCAGCGCTTGATTGAGGGGCCGGACGGCTGCCTCTATGCCTGCTCGATTGGCTCGGGTGGCAACTGGAATTGGCGCGACACGCGATTTGGTCTCGAGCGTTTGCGGCCGACGAACGCGGAGCTTTTTGAAATCGCGCTCGTGACCGCGACGCCCGACGGCTTGCTTGTCCAATTCACGAAGCCAGTGCAGGGCGGCGGTGCTGGCGCAGATGCGTGGCTTCGTGATCCGAAGAACTTCGCGCTTCGTCAGTGGCGCTACGAGGCGACCGAGCAGTACGGTGGCCCGAAGCTCGACGACGAGGCCGTGGAGATTGTGGAGGCGATTCCCTCGAAGCGTGGCGACAGCGTTGAGTTGCGTGCGCCAGGCATCAAAGCTGGTCGCGTGGTCTATCTCCGCACGAAGCCTGTCTCTGAAACGGGTGACGAGATCTGGTCGACCGAAGCGTGGTACACGATGAACGCGAAGCCGACGAAAGATGCGCCTGCGAAGCCTTTTGTTGCGAAGCCGATTGCTTCCGCGGTGCAGACGAAAGCGAGCGGAAACTGATGGACGCGCTGATTTTCCTGTTGATCTTGGCAACCCTCATCGCGATGTGGCGCGGAAAGCGTCGCGCGGCGGGGGTGCTCTTTGCCGTGTCGCTCGTCGCGGTTTGGATGCTCTTTCGGCATCACGCAACCGACACTCTTCCCATCATTCTCTAATCGGGAGATCGACCTATGACGCTCTTCCGACTCTGCATCGCCATCACATGCATCCTCGCAACATGCGCGGTGCTTCTCGGTGCGCTTTGGGCGCAGTTTGGATTGGGCGAGTTTCCGTGCCCACTTTGCATCATTCAACGGATGGCGATGATGCTCGCAGCTCTTGGGCCTGCGTGGCTTCTCTGTCGAGCGGCACGCGGACCTGTCGATGCACACGACTTCGCGCAGTGCTACGCGTGCAGCATTCTGGCAGCGCTCGTTGGTGGCACGGTTTCGGCGCGACAGATTCTCTTACACATTGCTCCCGGCGATCCAGGCTATGGATCGCCCGTCCTTGGAATGCACCTTTACACGTGGGCCTTCGTCGTGTTCATCGTGGTCGTCGCCGCGAGCGCCGTGCAGATGCTCTTTCTTCCAAAGCGCGCTGAGGTACATCGCGTCGGCGTCGGAGCGCGATTGTCGGTGTTGCTCCTCGGTGTGATCATCGCAGTGAACACGGTCGCGGTGTTCGTCGAGAGCGGCTTGCATTGGTATCTGCCCGACAATCCAACTTCGAATCGACTCATCGACGAACTGCGCGGCGAAGCGCCGAGCGAGTCTCAAGGAGTAAAAGGAGCAAATACGCCATGATCAACACGAAAAACGCAGAGCGCCGCGATCTCTCCTTTCACTGCACAGGTTGTTTGAAAGAAGACCTCGCCCAACTCGAGGCCGCGCACCGCGCGGGAACACTTCGAACAACTGGCAATTGGACGGCGGGGGAGAACCTCGATCACATCGCGATCATGTGGGAGTATTCGCTCGATGGTGCCCCACCCGACGCGAAGGTTCCGTTCATCATTCGCTTGATCGCGCCACTCATGAAACGCAGCATGACGAGCGGCAAAACGCTGCCCGCTGGCTTCAAGATTCCGCAGAACGCGTCGTACATGTTGCCGCGAAGTGGCTGCTCGTTTGAGGATGGTCTCGCACGGCTTCGCACGGTGCTCGATCGACTCGATCGTGGCGAACAGATGACGCACGCGAGCCCCGCGTTTGGAAAGATGTCGCATGACGAGTGGATGCGTCTCCACCTCGGGCACGCGCAACTTCACCTCGGATTCGTGCATCCGCGCTGAATCAGGGCTTCAGGGCGTTCATCGTTCTTTCGCAGTCTTTTCGCTCTTTTTCGTCTTCGCCTTGCCGCTGGCCTTCGAGCGGCGACGCTTACTTTGCAGCGACTTCGTGCGTTGATCGGGAATGATCGCGAGCATGAGTCGCACAATTTCGCCACCATTTGGCTTCGCGTGTCGCGCGGCGAAATCGCGGAGTTGATTCTTGAGCGTGATCAACTCTTCCATGCCCGTGCGATCGAGGTGCATGATCTTGCCGAAGAGATAGTGGACATCGAGACCTTCGAGAAGTGTCGAGCCCCCTTCCATCGCGCGAATCGAACCCTGATGCTCGCGTGCGTGCAGCCGGAAGAAGGCATCACTTGCACGAGTCCACTCACGCGCGCGGTCAAAGTGTTCAACGTCGTAGGGCTGAACGTCCATCATCGGCCCGCGGTCATAGATCGCGACGGGGCGCCGTGCGCTTGGACGATGACCCGCGATGACAAGGAAGCCTGCGTCGACCATCGCTTGAATGTGCGGGTAAATACTCGCGCGCGTGCGACCAGTTGCTTCGGCGAAATCTTGCGCCGTGGCCGGACAAATCGATCCCGCAACGAGTTCGAGCTCGAACCGCAAGGGCGAGCTCATCGCGCGCCATTGAGCGTCACCCCAAACCTTCGGCATGGGTGCGATATCGGCATCCGAGTTGTGCTGCTTCCTCATAGCAAGAAGCGAATCTAACGCGGTCGTATGCCGCGCGGGAAGAGATCGAAGACAACTTGGAAAGTTCGTAACTCGGCGCAGTTTCGGAATTAGGTTCCGACACACACAGAATCGGGCGCTGCCATGAGATCGAGTGAATCCCGGTGCCAGTCATGAACTTCCGATTCACGACGCGCGCTCTGTCGCAGAGGTGCGCGACAGAGCGCACGTGCATTCAACGACCGCGCGGTCGGCCGTTCCATTGGCTGCGACGTCCGCCGTTCTGCGAAGGTCGTGATGGTCCGCGATTGTCGTTCGAACGCTGGCTGTTGTCAGCGTGTTGCACGCGATTGTCGCGTTCGAGCGGATGCCCGTGTTCCTTCGCATGCTCCTTCCCATGTTCCTTCGCATGCGGCTTCGCATGCGGCTTTGCGTGTGGATGCGCGGATGCCTTCGGATGCGCGGGGGAATTCGCCTGCGGCTTTCCGTGCGGTTTCGCGTGTGGACGTTCTTCCGAGGTCGCGTGTGGCCTCACGCTCGACTTCGCGCTCGGCTTCGCATGCGGCGTTCCGCGCGCACTCTCGCGTGATGCTTCCCGCGCTTTCCCATGCGGGCCATGCGAACCATGTGGACTCGCGGACGCAGTGCCACGGCTTTCGCGTTCATCGCGGTGTTCGCGTGTCGCGCGTTCGGCGTGCGAAGTGCGCGCGCTCGGCTGCGGTCGCTCGCCGCGCGATTCAGGACGAGGCCCACGGCTTTCGCGGCTTTCGCGCCCTTCACGGCCGTCACGACCTTCACGGCTTCCGCGGCGCTCATCGCGCGGCTCTTCGCGCGACTCGCGTGACGGGCTGCCACTCGACTTCGCGGCAACTTCGTCAGACTTTGGAACTTCATCCGGCACGCGCTCGCGCGGAATCTCGAACTTGATGAGTCGTTCGACTTGCTTCAAAAGCCCGCGCTCTTCGACGTCGCAGAACGCAATCGCGTGGCCAGACTTGCCCGCGCGCGCGGTGCGCCCGATGCGGTGAACGTACGCCTCAGGCTCCATCGGAAGATCGTAATTCACGACGTGCGTGACATCGTCGATATCAAGTCCGCGTGCGGCAACGTCGGTCGCGACAAGCACAGGCGAACGTCCGCTGCGGAACGCATCGAGTGCGCGGACACGCTGATTTTGTGCCTTGTTTCCGTGGATCGCTTCCGACGCGATCCCAGCGGCTTTCAATTTGCGCGCGAGGCGATCGGCGCCGTGCTTCGTCTTCGTAAAGACCACCACGCGATCCATGTCGAGCGCGCGGAAGAGATGAATCATCAACTGCGTCTTCTGTGCCTTGAGCACGAAGTAGAGCTTCTGATCGATGCGATCGACCGCTGAAGAAACGGGCGTCACCGTGACAGTCACGGGATCGCGCAACAACGCGTCGGCGAGGTGCCGAATCTCCTTCGGCATCGTCGCGGAATAGAGCATCGTCTGACGTTCGCGCGGCAACATCGCGGAGATCTTGCGAATCGGATCGATGAAACCCATGTCGAGCATGCGGTCGGCTTCATCGAGCACGAAGAACGAAATCTCGCTGAGGTTGACGAGTCGTTGCTGGAGGAGATCGATGAGTCGACCTGGCGTTGCGACAAGAATGTCGATGCCTTGTTGGATCGCGCGCACTTGCGGGCCTTGTCCAACGCCGCCGAAAATCACCGCAAAGCGCACGGGGGTGTGGCGGCCGTAACTGGCGAAACTCTCCGCGATCTGTGCGGCGAGTTCGCGCGTCGGTGCGAGTACGAGGGCCTTCGGTTTGCGGCCGACGGGGAGCTTCATGCCAGGACGCAATTCGGTGACGAGTCGGTGGATGATCGGCAGCGCGAATGCGGCGGTTTTGCCGGTTCCTGTCTGCGCGATGCCAAGTACGTCGCGCTTCGCAAGCGCTGGTGGAATCGACTGCGCTTGAATCGGCGTCGGGCGCTCGTAGCCGTCGGCGCGCAACGCTTCGAGAATCGCGGGTACGAGCCCGAGATCGGTGAAGTGGACGGTTGAAGTCTCCACGCCTTTTGTGGCGGGGGCGGCGGTGATTTCCGATTGCGTGCTTTCAGAGCGGGCGGGTTTTGCGTGGGGAGCGGCGCGATGATTCGAGACAGTCACAAAATACCTTTCAGACGCATGGACGAAGCCAACGGCTTCATGCCACGCATCCCAACCACGGTGAAAACCGTGGTGTTTGTCGTTCAGGCGCAATCGCGTTCGCTCGGGAAAACCGACAGACGGGATCAAGCCAACTGGCGCATGCCGAGCGAGTTGCAGCGAGGATTTCGCGGCGAATCTCGGTCTTTTTGGCATGCTGCCGGCTGATACCCAGTCTTGCTGTCGGACTTCCTGTCCGACCTGAGGTCACCGGCGAGAGCGCGGAGCATAGCACGACGAGCTGTCATCCGTGCACACATGTTCGAGGTTACCTTGACGACATGGCGATCACTGGCCTCACGCCCATTCTCAACGTCTCGGACGTTCCCGCGAGTTTCGCGTGGTTTGAAGCACTCGGTTGGAAACGCGGATTCGCGTGGAATCAAGGCGGAATGATCGCGGATGCCGCTGATTCGAATGCGCATGGTCCTGCGCACTTTGGAAGTGTCTGCGTGTCTTGGCGCGGAGATGACGGTCACGATCACGAGTGGCAGATATTTCTTTGTCGTGGAGGCCAAGGTTCGCGCGGCACGATTCGCCCGAGATTTGTCGGCGATGATGAGACCGATGGCGTTTGGATGTCGTGGTGGCTCGACTCGGTCGCGTCGGTCGACGCGATGCATGCGCTTTGCGTCAAACACGGTTTCGATGTCACGATGCCACCAACGAATGAGCCGTGGGGCGTGCGTGAGTTTCACTTGCGTCACCCCGACGGACACATGTTTCGAGTCTCTGCAGGATTAACCACATGAAGCCCTCCGAGAAATTCTCGCCGTACCAACGAACGACCTTTCTTGCCTCGGTTGCGCCTGCCGATCGCGCGCTCGCGACGCGACTCTGTGAGATGCTCGAAGCGGCGTTCGATGTGAAAGACATCGCGATCTACTCCGGCTTTCCCATCGTCGTGCGCGACATGGAGTGGATCGCGGGGTTCGCGATGCGGAAGTCGGGACCAATTGCGTACTGCTGTTCGCCCGCGACGCTCGCGGAGTTGGGTGCGGAACTCAAACCCTACATGTCGGGAAAGTCGTGCGTCGCCGTGAAACCGCGTCGCGGCGAAACGATCGACGTCGTACTCGCGCTCATCGCGCGCGCGTTCAAAGTTGCAAGTGCGAACGGCGGGATGATTTCGAAAACGGACGCGAAGAAGCGCGAGAAATTGCGCGAGGCGGCAGGGGCTGCCGTAGCCGCCAACGCAGTCGGCAAGAAGGCATCAGCCCCGCGTGCCGCGACACCCGTTGTCGCCAAAAAGGTTGCGAAGAAGCTCGCGAAGAAAGCCTCGAAGAAAACCTTGCGGAAAACCTCGAAGAGAACTGCGTCGAAAGCCTCGCAGAAAACTTCGTCGAAACCTGCAACGAATTCTGCCAAGGGGCCCGCGCGGAAATCTGCTTCGCGTTGACGCAGTGCAGATGTCGAAAAACACTACGACCGCCCCGGAAGGGCGGTCGTAGAACACTTCAATTGTCTCCACGCATCAGAGTGAGCAAGAGCCGCTTTGGCACTTTGTTGCGCGGTTCCACGGGGCGAGGCCGATGACGGTCGCCAAGCCACACGTTCCGGTCGCACCAGCGAAGATCATGCCGCAACCCATGAATGCGGGAAGCGCGAGGAACAACGGGTTCACGAAGAACCCAAGCGCGGTGCCTGCGACAACGACGGTGCCGATTGTGATCTGCGTCTGCTGCATGACGCTCATCTTTGGGCGCGCGGCGTTGAGTTCCGTTCCAAGACCTGCACTGCGCCACGCTTCGATGCCGCCAACGACGCTGTGAACGTCGATGCCGCGCGCGGTGACACTCGCGCATCGATTTGCCGCGTCAAGCGAGCGACGCCCGCCTCGGCAATGGAACACCACGCGGCGAGCGCCGAGTTCCTCGATCTCCTTCGCGGTGAGTTTGGAGAGGGGAATCAACTTCGCGCCCGCGATCCGCTCGCGCGCGTGCTCGTCGGGTTCGCGGACATCGATAAGGACAGTGCCGCTCTCGGCAAGCAGGCGCTTCGCGGTTTGCGCGTCGACCTCGAGTCCGACGACTGCGGTTGGGCTTGGGCAGGCGGAGGCTGTGCGGGTATCGATGGCGGTCATGGTCGGGTCCTTTCGGGTTTCGAACGACGAAGTCGTCTTCAGTCACAGCGAGCGATTGTCCACAGCAATGGCTGAGTTTGGGCGCGATCAGAGGCAGCGTCGGCGCGGAGGATTCCAAATTTTTGACTCGACTCGAAATTCTCCGCACCTTTTCTCTGCAATTCGAACGGATGATTGACGCGGACGCGAAAGTGGCGTCCTCCGATCGCGCCCATCGCCGCCGCGGACGCCATGAACGCGAAGCGCTGATCGTGGTTTTGGTTTCCGCCGAGGGCGCTCAAAGCCCACTTTCCAACGGTTCGTCCCACTCTTGAGGAGCATTGCATGATCGCCGATTCGAATTCGCCTCTTTCCTCTGCGAAGCCTCGAAATGTCGTCATTGTCGGCGGCGGAAGCGCGGGAATCTCGGTGGCAGCTCGATTGGCGAAGGCGAACGCGACGGTCACCATCATTGATCCTTCCGAGACGCACGATTACCAACCGCTTTGGACGCTCGTTGGTGCGGGGGTACTTCCGCGCGAGGCTGCACGTCGCCCGGAACGCGACCTGATTCCGCACGGGGTGCAATGGGTGCGCGAAGCCGTGACAGGCTTCGAGCCCGATGCGAAAACCGTCGTGACCTCAAGTGGACGCCGCATCGCCTACGACGTGCTCGTCGTTGCCGCGGGATTGCAACTCGACTGGGGGAAGGTGAAAGGCCTCGAGGGCAACATCGGCCGCAACGGCATTTGCTCGAACTACGCCTTTGAGACGGTCAACACCACGTGGGACGCGATCCGCAACTTCAAGGGCGGTGATGCGGTTTTCACACATCCAGCCACGCCGATCAAGTGTGGCGGCGCGCCGCAGAAAATCATGTATCTCGCGGATGACGCGTTCCGTCGCCAAGGCGTGCGTGGGCAGTCGCGCATCCACTTCTACTCGGGTGAGCCCTCTATCTTCAAGGTGGAGAAGTACGCGGCTCAACTCCGTGCGGTCATCGAGCGCAAGGGCATCGAGCCTCCGCATTTCAAGCACAACCTTGTCGAAGTTCGCGTCGACGCGCGCGAGGCAATCTTCGAGGATCTTGACGCGAAGAAGGAAGTGGTCCAGCACTTCGACCTTCTCCATGTCACGCCGCCGATGTCGTCGCCCGACTTCTTGAAGAAGAGCCCGCTTGCTGCAGCGACTGGTTGGGTGGAAGTCGACAAGTTCACCTGTCGGCACACGCGCTTCCCTGAGATTTTTGCCCTCGGCGATTGCTCGAATCTCCCGACGAGTAAGACGGGTGCTGCGATTCGAAAGCAGGCGCCCGTGGTCGCGACGAACGTGCTCGATGTGCTCGCCGGTCGCGAGCCGACTGCGAAGTACGACGGGTACACATCATGCCCGCTTGTCACCGGCTACGGCTCGTTGATCTTGGCGGAGTTCGACTACGACCTCAAGCCAGCCGAGAGTTTCCCGTTCGATCAGTCGAAGGAACGGCGCAGCATGTACATGCTGAAGCGGTGGTTGCTGCCACAACTCTATTGGCACGGCATGTTGAAAGGTCGCGCGTAAACGGGCGAGGCGCGCGGTCAACGCGCATGCTCGGTGCTCGTCTCTCTTTCAAACCACTGTGGAAACGCGCGCGGCGCTTGTCGCCACGCGATGTAGCCAGCCATCACGATGAGGAAGATGGCGAAGACCTTTCGCAACGTGTCTTGGTAAATGCGGCCCGCGAGCATGTTGCCGATGAGGCTGCCAACGACGCCGAGCGCAATGAAGATGCCAACGACGTGCCAATTGATCGCGATCTCGGAAGAGAGGACAGACTTCGTGAGCCCCGTCGCGGAGTTCACGGAGATGATCGCGAGACTCGTGCCGATCGCAACTTGCATCGGAAGTCGGCGCAGCAAGACGAGCACTGGAACAATCAAGAATCCGCCGCCCACGCCAACGAGGCCGGTGGTGAATCCAAGTCCGACGCCTTGCGCCACGATGATCGCACTTCCACACGTTGGTGCGCGTTCGCCTGGCTTCATCGCGCACGGTGGGGGATCACCTTTGCGGGGCGAGCGAAACATCAACGTCGAGGCGGTCAGCATCAGCGCGGCGAGAATGAGGAGTTGCACCGCGCCGGGAATCCACTGCGCAACGTGCGTCCCAAGCGCGGTTCCAAAGATGCCAGGAATCGCAAGGAGAAGCGCACTGTTCCAATCAATCTTCTTCGCAAGACTGGCGCGCGCGGCGCCGAAAAGCGCAATAGCACCGACGATCGCCAGTGATTCAACGATCGAGGCCTTCTCGTCATGGCCGACGAGATAGACCAGAATTGGCACCGTGAGGATCGCGCCGCCGGAACCGAGCAGGCCAAGCGAAAGCCCGACGAGGGTTGCGCCAAGCCAGGCCCAGATCATGCGATGCCTCGTTCGAAAGAGCTCATGGCAGTTGCGTTGCGAATTCCTGATGAACGCCCGCCCCGTTCGTCGGAACGGGGCGGGGCATTCTCGTTCATTTGGTACTTGATTGCATAGTCGAGCGCATGCGTGCGATCACGCGCTGCAAGAAACGGTGCTGCAAGAAACGGGGCCGCACTGCGCACCTTTCTGTGCGCCCTTTGCGGCATCCGCTTGCCACGCCAGCATGCCGCCAGCGAGATTGGTCACGCGGTAGCCGTGCTTCTGGAGGAGCGAGCAGGCGCGCGCCGAGCGAGCACCGGACCGGCAGTTCACCAAGATGTGACGATCCTTCGGCACTTCGTTCATACGACCAAAGAGCCGCGTGTGCGCGATGTTGTGCGCACCTTCGATGTGCCCCTCGGCGAACTCAACGCGCCGCCGAGCATCCAGGACAAACGGCCGCGCTGCCGACGCGAGCGAGTCACCGAGCAGCGCGTGTGCCGCCGCGACATCGATTTCCGCCGTCGTTTCCATCACGCCGCCCGCTGCGGCAACTTCCGACATCTTCGAAGCATCGATCCAGCCGATGATGTCGTCGAGGCCGATGCGAATGAGGTCGCGCACCGCTTCATCAAGGCGCGCGGCTTCAACCACGAGATAGATCTTCTCGTTCTCACCGATCATCGAACCCGCGTCGGTGTTGAAACTGTTGCCGAGTGGGAGCGTGAGCGCACCCTTCACATGGCCCGTCTTGAACTGCGCCCACACGCGAGTGTCGACGATCGCGCAGGTTGTCCCGTCGATCTTGGCAAACTCGGCGGGCGAGAGTTCGCGTGGCTTGGGTACGCCGCCGAGGACGCGCGGCCCCACCTTGTTGTCGCGCTTCATGCGGGCGAAATACATCGGAGGCTCAGGTTGGCCATCGAGGATGAAGTCGACGAAGTTCTTCTCGCTTGTCGCCGCGTTGAGCGCAGCATTGAAACGCCGTTCGTATCCAACGGTCGATTGAGGAACCGCTCCGAGCGCCTTGCCGCACGCGCTGCCCGCGCCGTGGCCTGGCCACACTTGCAGGTAGTCGGCCCAGTCGCGTGTCTTGAGCACGGTGTTGTAGAGGCGATGTGCCGAGGGATCAGCAATACCCGACATGCCCGCGGCGCTCTCCAAGAGATCAGGCCGACCAAGGTCACCCACAAACATGAAGTCGCCGGTTGCAATCCCCATTGGGGCATCCGCGCCGCCGCCGAGGTCGGTGACCTCGTAGCAGAGGTGCTCAGGCGTGTGTCCCGGCGTATGAATCGCACGGAATCGGATGTTGCCAATCTTGAAGGTGTCGCCGTCTTTCAAGAGCACCGCGTCGTAGCGCCCGCCACCCGACTTCTTGTCGAGCCATTGATACTTCCAGTCGGCATCGCCTTCGTCAGAGAGATACACGCGCGCACCTTTCTCAGCGAATTCACGGGCACCCGTCAGGTAGTCCGCGTGAATGTGCGTGTCTGCCACGGCGATGATGCGAAGCCCATTCGCCTTCGCAACTGCTTCGTAGCGATCAATGTCACGCTCGGCGTCGATCACAATTGCTTCACCGGTCTTTTGGCAACCGATGAGGTACGCGGCTTCAGCGAGTTTCTCGTCATAGATTTGGCGGAAGAACATTGCGTGCTCCGATCAAGGGGGATGGTGAAGAAAGCCATGCGCGAAGCGCATCGCGGGGCGCGTCAGAGGCATGGTGCGCGCGCGAAGGTTCGGAGCGCGCGAGAAATTCAGCGCAAAAACTGACGGCAAGAACTTTGGCAGAAACCGACGGCCGAAATTTACGGCAACCGTGATGGTGCGTCGTGCAGGCTCTCGCCGAGGGCGTACGTGAACCCCCTTTGAACCGCGAATGCGCCGACGCGGCCCTGAAAATCAAGTGCGAGCATGCCGACTTGGTACTCGGCGGGGTTGCCGTTCTTCTCGATGATCCGCGCGATGGCGTGCTCGCAGGCCTCTTGCGGGGACATGCCGTGACGCATGGCTTCGACCGCGAGGTGCGCGCCGAGAGTGCGCAGCACCGTTTCACCAAGACCCGTGCAAATCGCGCCGCCGATCGGTGCGTCAACGAAGATCCCAGCACCGATGATGGGCGAATCGCCGACGCGGCCGTGCATCTTGTAGGCGAGACCGCTTGTGGTTGAACCCGCCGCCATGCGGCCGTTCTTGTCGAGGGCGAGCATCGAAATCGTGTCGTGGTTCTCGATATTGATACGAGGCCGATACTGCCGTTCAACGAGCCACTCGCGCCACTCGCGCTCGGCGGCAGGGGAGAGGCAGGCGCCGCCCACCGCGTCGCAACCTTGGCATTCGAGTCGCACTTCAAGCCCCGACTCGCGTGCGAATTGCTCGGCGCCCGCACCGACGAGAAGAACGTGCGGCGTGCGCTCCATGACGGCGCGCGCGAGCGAAATCGGGTGCACCACGCCGCGCACGAAACCAACGGCACCCGCGCGGCCTTCGCCCGTCATAATCGCCGCATCGAGGGTGACGAAGCCGTCTCGGTCGGGGCGGGAGGCGAGGCCGACCGTCATGTCGGGGCAATCGAGTTCGACCGCACGGCAGCCCGATTCAACCGCGTCGAGGGCCGTTCCACCCCCGTTGAGGGCCCCGATTCCGGCTCGATTGGCGGTCAGACCGTGGTTCCACGTCGAGAGTGTGATGCCATCCATGTGTTTGTTCATGTGATCGGTGCTCAATGAAGCGGCGGCAGCGGTGGGGTTCGAATCGACTTCCCAACCACTGCTTCGACAGGCAGTTAGTGAACTCGCCGCGAGCATTCCCAGGGCGGTTCGACGGCTGATTTCGACGGCCATAGGACTGCACAGTACCGAGAGGTGCCGAGAATTTCTTGGTCGGCACCCTCCGAGCGGGTGTTTCCAAGCAGCCCTCCATGCGCGAGATCAAGATGCAGCGCGAAAGAAACTTTTTTGCAGAAAGTATGAACCGAGTTCCTTGACCTTTCGAGTCGCCGTGACAAGTTCAGCGGGTCCCTTGAGTAGGGGCAGTGTGTAACGGAGCGCTGTCACGCTTCGTGCTGCAGGATCGGGGCCATCCCACCGCAGCGGACAACAGTCCACGTCCACACCCTGTGTCCTGTCATCATCAAGAAAGGCAGAGAGAGATGCTTTCGAATCGTCTTGCGAAGCACTTCGGTGCAGCCGCTGCTGCGGCAGTCGTTGTTGGCTCGGCCAACGCAGCCATCGTTCACTGGAGCGACGCGAACCTCGTGATCCCAGCGAACATTGACGGTCTCTACATCAACGTCGAAACCCGCGCGTCGGGTTCGGCAGCCGCCGCTGTTGCTGGTTGGGATATCAATCCTTACTCGGCCACCGCGCTCAACTGGTTCAACGCAACCGGCACCGGCATGATGCGCTACCCAGGCGTCACCACGGGTTCGGCAGGCAACCTCGCGGCTGGAACCGCCGTCGGCGCGACGGGTTCGTTCGGCTCGGGCGCTGTTGTCGTCGGCTCGGCCCCTGGCAACTGGCAGCTCAATGCCTCGAACTACTTCGGCTTCCGCTTTGTCGCTGCTGACGGTGGCACCAAGTACGGTTGGGGCCGCTTCGTGATCGGCTCCGCGATCAACGGCGCAGACCGCACGATCGCTGAAATCGCGTACGAAGACTCGGGCGCTTCGATCAACGTCGGCACAGTCCCAGCTCCAGGCGCGATCGCTCTCCTCGGCCTCGCTGGCCTTGCCGGCCGTCGTCGTCGCTGAGTCGACACCTTTGACAGAATTCACTCCTCGGCGGAGCTTCGGCCTCGCTTGAGATGAGTCGAAAAGCATCGCGTGGGCGGTCCGAACAGGATCGCCCACGCTGCTTTTTTGCCGAACTTCTGCGGGAATCTCGACTCGGAGGAGATTCGGTGTAGGTTCCAACGGTCGCTTCTTCGTTCGTCTGCATTCCTCCAGTGGCTTGCGCTTGGGTGAACGACATCCGCTCACGGAGCGTGCGCGTAATTTGTGACTCGGATTTGATCATTCGGATTTGATCATTCAGATTTGACGACACGGAGATTTCTATGCGCCTCGACCGCATCGCCCGTCACTTCGCGCTCGCCGCCGTTGCGGTGAGCACCACCCATGCGTCCGCCGCGGTGGTGCATTGGTCCGACGCGAATCTCGTGATCCCTGCGACCTTCGCGGGGCTCTACATCAACGTGGAAACGCGTACAACGGGTTCCGACAAGTCGCTCGCGGGTTGGGATATCAATCCCTACGGCAGCGGCAGCATCCTCTGGTACTCGCCGACTGGTGAAGGCATGCTGCAACTTCCTGAGTACACGGGGGCGAGCAGCTTGGCGCTCGGCTACGTCGTTGATGCGGGCGGCACCTTCCTCGACGACACGACCTCGGAATTCGTCGAAGGTTTCGACGGCTTCTGGCAGTACAACGCGTCGAACTACTTCGGCTTCTCGTTTACGGCGTCGGACGGTGAACTCCACTACGCGTGGGGTCGGATGGTCGTTGGTGCAACGGAGTCGAACCGTGTGATCGCGGAAATCGCCTACGAATCGGAAGCGGGCGTTGGGATCGCCGTTGGTGCCGTGCCCGCGCCGGGCGCGATTGCGCTCCTCGGTATCGCGGGCTGCCTCAAGCGTCGTCGGCGCTGAAACGGGTCGCGTCCAATCTCAGCTTCTGACGCCTCGCGTGGCTTCTCGTAGCATGGCGACATGCCCGCACGGATCGCGAAGCGCCTTCTCGTCATCGGTTGGGATGCCGCCGATTGGATTCTGATCAACCGCCTCTTTGCCGCGGGCAAGATGCCCGTATTGCGCAAGTTGGTTGAGTCG
>JBJOHQ010000033.1:0-5001 GCA_046047595.1 Planctomycetota bacterium
AAGCGCTACCAGTCGTATCGCGCGTGGGACAAAGAAGGCGTGCTCTTTGCGAGTTTCCGCGATCTTTCTGCGTGGGAAATGCGCTACGTCGTCGGCAGTTGGTCGAGCGACGAGGATCTCATCTGGGCGCGCGCGAACATCAAGCCCGAGCTCAAGGTGCGCGAGAAAGTCGGCGATGGCGCACACATGCTCGCGTACAACTTGTTCAACAAGAACGGTGTAAGCGTGCAAGAGGGCGGCAAGTTCTACGACAACAAGCCGATGACGCTCGCGATCATGCTTGAGTATGGCGGCGTCTGCGGAGCGATTTCGCGCTTTGGAACTTCGATGTCGCAGGCGTTTGGTGTGCCCGCGATGCCAGTCGGACAGCCCGGTCACTGTGCCTTCATCTGGCAGATTCGCCCGCATGAATGGGCGATCAACAACGACATTTCGGGTTGGGCTGAGAGCGGTTGTCACGGCGGCATTCACATGACGTGGGGACATCCTGCGTGGCTGATGCCCCTGATGCAGTCGGCGCAAGACGATCGTGTGGCATTTGCGCGTTCAGAATTGCTGCGATTCGCGGGCGATTTCCTAGCCGGAACAAAGGCCGATGCTGCCGATCGTGCCGCGGTGTACGCCGAAGCGTGCGATGAGCGCGCGACCAACTACGGCGCATGGTGCGCGCGATTCGATGCGATGCGCATGGCGGGCCGCGAGGCGAAGACCGCACAATGGCGCGACGCGATGAAGCGCGCGACGATGGCCTTCGCGCGACAACCGATGGCGTACGCGGCGCTTGTCGCGATGGCCGAGCCGATGGTCTTGCCCGCCAAGCCAACCGACAAGGCGCGCGCGGAGTACGCGCGTGGCGTCGCTACGAATATCGCGGCGATGGCGAAGGCCGGCGCTGATGCCACGCTTTGTGATTTCGCCGTGCGCGAAGTGGTCGTTCGCCAAGCGGAAGCGATCGGCGATGATGCGAAGCGCTCTGCGCGCGCGATCGTCCTTGGTGAAGATCCGCCAGGTGATGAGAAATTGAACGCCCCGCGTGCAGCCGATGTCGTCGATCTTGCGCTCGCGTGCGCGAATGAACTTGATGTCGCGCCCGATGGTTCGGCGCATGCGGCGTGGCAGCGGCAAATCGGACGCGTTGTCTCAGGATTCGTGCGTCAGCCCGCCGCGCGCGAGCATGGATTGAAGCGCGTTGAGGTGATGGTGGCCGCCTTGATGAAGGCGAAGCGCGAAGGCGATGCGCGTTGGATCGCGGACCGAGTCGTGGAAGCGGCAAAGGCCACGAAAGACGCCGATTTGGAGCGTCAGGCGACCGCGTTTCGCGCGTCTTTGGGCTGAATGAAGTGCCTGCGGGCGTGCGCCGCCACGCGGGGTGCAAACTGACCGAACCGATTTCCCCGCGAGATTCCTGTGGGAATGTTGGGATTGTGTTGACACCACCGACGCTGCGGGGCATTCTCCCCGTATGCGACCGCAAATTTGGCAACTGGCTCGGAGTCCACGACTCCTGAACGTCTCCCGCGCGCGCGGGTTCACGCTCGTTGAACTTCTCGTGACGATCGCGATCATCGCGTTGATCGTGGCGATGTTGCTGATCGCGATCCCGCAGATTCAGCGTCAAGCGCGCAGCGCAGTGTGTCTCTCAAATCAACGTCAGTTGAACCAAGGCTTCGTGCTTTATTACAGCGACAACGCTGGGCGCTTCATGGGTGTCGACACTGGTCTCACCGCATGGGACTGGGTGCAAGGGCAGAGCAATCTCAACGGCAACGGGTACGAAACGGAAAACGCGCTCAAGAAGGGGCGCATGTGGAGTTACATCAGCGAGAACCCAGCGGTCTACAAGAGTCCGTTCGATCCGTTCTCATCCTTCCAGCGCTTGCGAACCTACTCGTTCAATGCATTCATCTCGACAGGTGAAGGCCCGATGTGGGGCGGCCCGCCGAACTGGCAAGTCAACACCATGGGCAAGATTCCGCTGCCATCGGAGACGTTGGTGACGGCACTCGAGTACGACCACCGCGGCTACAACATCAACGGCTTCGGCATCAGCGTCACCGGCGACTCGATTTGGATCGACAAGATTGCCGCCTGGCACCCGGGCCATTTCAATGTCTCATTCGCGGATGGCTCGGTGCTTTCGTATCGCCACGCCGCGCGTCAAGACATCATCGACTACTACATGACCTTGCCGCAGAACGGCATCTACTGGCCGGGCCCGGATTACGAATGGGTGCGCCGAAAGATGGCGCCCGGAATGTTCCAGTGAATGTTCCGATGCGAGTTCCGATGCGAGTTCCGATGCGAGTTCCGGTGCAAGTTCGAAGGTCTGATTTTGGGAGCGCGCGGGCGCTTGGAGATTCGATGCAACAGATGAAGAAGCGTGCGGCGATGCTCGCAGCGATCGGTGCGGTTTTGGCGAGTGTTGGTTGCGAAGAAAAGCGCAATCTCCCGCAGGGCTTCTTGGTCGAAGCGGCGAAGGAAGGCCCCTCAGATACCGCGTCGAGCGGATCAGGGGCGAGCGGCGCGGCTGCCGCGCCGATGGGTCCGAGCAGTGGAGCAAGCGGCTCTGCGCGCACCGCAAGTTCGCCTGATATGAATCCTGCCGCTGTTGCGGGTCCAACATCAGAGACACCCGAACTCGATGACGCTGCGGCAACCGCGATGGTCGAGGAACTCGCCTCCGAGCTGAAACTACCACCGCTTGCTGAGGCTGCAGTGGCCCCGGGTGAAGAAGAGTTCCAGAAGGCCGCGCGCAGTTCGAAGTACGACACATTCCGCAGCATGTCGGTGCGCTACATCCAGTTGCGCGCAGAGTTGTTGCCGTACGGCAAGAAACTCGCGGATGGCGCGGCAACCCCCGAAGAGCGCCGAGTTCACAACCGTATCGAAGACGCGATGGCAGTCGAGTTCCGCCGCCTCAATCGATACATGTGGGACAGCCGCTGGGATGACAAAGACCGCGCGGCGATGGGCTGGATTCTCTACGGCGGGCAACAGCCGAAGTAAGCGAATCGTCTGTCACCGCAGCCACTTTGCGCGGAGCGCATCGCGCTGGGTCGCGTTGAAAAACGTGTGTGCGCTCGGAAGCGCAAGCATCGCATCGATGTACGCGGGATCAGTTCGCATCGCTTCTTTCAAGCGTTCATAGACGCCGGGTGCCGCTTGTTGATCGTTGGCGTTTTCGCGTTCGACAGGCGCGACATCGAAGTTGAGCCACTCCGAGAGCGCGCGGCATTTCTCGCGGTCGTCGATATCCGCGCGGAGCACCAAACAATCGAAGCGGGCGCGCTCGTAGCGTTGCCATCCGCGCGCGGCGTCGAAACCCTCGCGGAAGACATCAATGCCGGTCGTCGCCGCGAATTCATGCGTCCACCACAAACTCGATGACGCGTGCGGGAACGTCGCGCGGAAGTGTTCGAAGAGCGACGCGGTCGACATCCAAGGAGCACGGCGCCAGAAGTGGCGCATCCAATACGCGCGGCCGAAATATGTGTAATTCGAGAGATTGAACGCGATCGGGTCGCGCATCACGGCGACCACTTTGAGCGGTCGATCACTGCCATGCACGAGAAGGTCGCGCGCCGCGCGTTGCTCGATCGCGCGATGCCGCAGCATGCCGTTGGCCGCGACGGGTGAGGAAAGTGGTCCCGTCCAGAAGTGCGCGGACTGAAGGTGGTGCACCTTGACGGTTTCGATGGTTGGCGTGCGATCCAGCGCCGCGGCCACGGCGGTCGACGCGGTCTTGGTCGCGGAGTACACCAAGATCGGCGTGCCGCGGACGAGTTGCTCTTGGATCCGTTGCCGCATGCGCGATTCGCTGATCGGAAAGCGCAAGAGGTCCTGCACGTGCCGGAACGGCGTGTTCGCAATCTCCAGGGCATCGCGAAGCCGTACGCCAAGCGGCGGCTTCGTTCCTCCGCCTGCGATCGGTTCGGCGGTGTTGGATGGAGTCGAGCGCGTCACGGCTGAGAGTGTAAGGCGAGGGCGGAGCGCGCTGTTTTCAGCAAAAACACCGACGCCTCCGTCCAACAGGGGCGTTGGTGGAGGCGTCGGTGCGTGTTTCGCGTCGGAGTTCAACCGGAGTTCAACTCGCGGACGTCAGAGGTACAAGATTGAACTCAGTTCGCGTTCCACGCGGAGAGGAGCGCGCCGAGGTCAGCCGCGTCGGTCACGCCGTCGCGGTTGATGTCCGAACGGCCGCTACCACCCCAGTTGTTGAGGAGTTCGGCGAGGTCTTCCGCGCTGACGATGCCGTCGAGCGGGGTCGAGAGGTCTTCACGAACCGAGCCGACGCATTCAGGGCAGAAGTATGCGTAGACCTGGCCGCCTTCGACGAGCGGAGCAGCGAGGCTGTAGTGGGCTTGCATGTTCTGGATGAACCAACCCTTGCCGAAGACTTCGGTCGCTTCGAAGACGCCCGAGTTCTCTTCGTCTTGGTTGAACGGCGCTGTAGCGGCGTTGTTGGTCCAACCGCCCGAACCATTCGAAGTGAAACCACCGAAGCGCGTGCGATCAGACTCGAGGATCACGGTCGTGGTATCGGTTGCCACGTCGTACATCAAGGTACGTGCGGCGTGCGGGTGGTTGCCCGGATCTTCGGTGATGAAGACGCGTGTGCCACCTTGGATCGTGTTGACGACGCAGAGGTTGTCGCCCATCTCGATCGCCTTCGGATACGAGCCCGTACCTTCGATGAGCGCTTCGATCGTGCCGCCCGCGAGGACGTTGTTGACGTCATTGAAGCGGAGACGGTAGAGGCGGCTGCCCGAAGTCTGAGCTGCACCCGCGGAGGTGATGCTCATACGGTCGGTCGTGACAAAGTAGAAGTCGGTTGGGTTCGCTGGATCCCACGCGCCGTCTTCTGGACGGAGGAAGGTCGTGCCATCAGCGGTGCCGCCTGCAGCGAGCGTGAAGGTTGCGGTGTAGCGGGCTGGAGCAACAGTGCTGAAGCCGAAGTCACGGCTTTCGGAGGCGAAGTTCGAACCCTTCACTTGAACTTGG
>JBJOHQ010000034.1:0-3727 GCA_046047595.1 Planctomycetota bacterium
ATGCGCGTTAGGCGCGGAGATACATGCTTGGAGCGGCAGCTTTGAGCGGAACATCAAGGCCGGAAAGCGTCTCCGCGCTTCCCACCGCGATGATGGCACCTGGGCGCATCACGCCGTACATCCGCATGACCACTTCTCGTCGTGTTTCGCGATCAAAGTAGATCATCACATTGCGTAAGAAGATCACATCGAATGGGCCGAGACCCGTGTAAGGTTCGACGAGATTCTGGCGACGCACTTCAACGAGTCGCTTGACTTCGTCCTTGATGCGCCATCGGGGTTCGCCGCTGCCGGGTTTCGGCTCTGCTTTTACGAGAAACCTCGCACGTCGCTCAGGCGAAAGGCCAGAGAGTTGCGATTCGGTGTAAATGCCTTCGCGGCAGCCAACAATCGCTTTATTCGCAAGGTCAGTCGCGAGGATTTTCACGTCGTAGCCCGCGGCTGGCGGCAGAAGTTCCAGCGCTTGCATCGCGAGTGAATACGGTTCCGCGCCGATGGAGCATGCGGCGGACCAAATACGAAGCCGCTTGCCTGGAAGCGCGAGCGTTCCTTTGGCGAGTCCGGTGTAGAGCTCACGCTCGAGAAACGCAAAGTGCGCTGGATCTCGGAAGAAACTCGTGACATTCGTTGAGAGAATGTCAAAGAGCACGAGCATGTCGTCCTCTGTTGGGTTTCGCTCGAGACGCGAGACATAGTCCTCGATCTCACCGCCACCAGTCTTGCGAAGATGCGACGTCAGTCGATTGGCGACGAGTTGCATCTTGCGTTCGCCGAGAGAAAGTCCCCAGCGACGGCGCGCAATGTCAGCAATGCGCTTGAAGGTTGTTTCGGTGAGTACGGACATAGGACTTCCCTGCGGGTTCTTCGTGCGCCATCAACAGCGTGAGGCACGGCGTGAAGATGGACGGTGTGAAGCTGGACGGTGTGAAGATGAACGGTGTGATGTTGGAAGGCGTGACGTTGGAAGTTGTGATGGGCGTGATGTGTACGAACCGCGTTATGCAGCGCGGCGTTCGCTCACCGCGAGATTTGCGCTGTCTTTGATGGCCCCAGCGATTTGCGCGCGCTCGCGCATGCCGATGACTTCAGCGATGTCGAGCAAGACCACGACGCGATCCTTCAACTTGCCCATTCCAAGGATGTAGCGAAGCGGGATTTCGCAGCCGAATTCTGGTGGCGGCTCGATTGCAGCTGGCGGAATATCTTGGACTTCACGCACGCTGTCGACGATGGCGCCCATCACGGTTTGCGAGCCATCGTCATTCGCAGCTTCGAGCACGACGACGCACGTTTCTTTGGTGGCCTCGTTCGCGACTAGACCAAATCGTTGGCGCAAATCGATGACAGGAATGATGCGGCCACGCAGATTCATCACGCCTTTCACATACGCGGGGGTCTGTGGAAGCGGTGTGATTGCGATGAGTCCGATGATTTCGCGAACTCGGAGAATTTCGACTCCAAAGTGCTCGTTCCCGAGGCAGAACGTGAGGAACTTATGTTCGTTGGAGCCGTTCGTTCCGCGAGAAGCGGTGGTGGTTTCGTTGCGGTCGTTGTTTGCCATGGCTGAGTTCCTGCGAGTGGGTTTGATCGAAGTTGACGGGCGAGTTCATGCAGCAGCGCTGAGTGGCGTCGCGGCGGTTTCGAGAAGTCCACCGACATCGACGATGAGTGCGACGCGTCCGTCGCCGAGAATCGCGCCGCCCGAAACGCCGCGAATCTGGGGTTGGGTATCGCCGAGCGTTTTGATGACGACTTGCTGTTGACCAAGGATTTCGTCGACGAAAACGCAGGCGCGGCGCTTGCCGTTTTCAAGGACAAGGAGAAGTCCCTGTTCGAGTTCACGCTCGCCTTCTGCGAGATGAAACACGCGTTGCAAGCGATAGATCGGAAGCAGCGCGTTGCGAACCTTGGCCATTTCGCCTCGTTCAAGCACCTTCGTGAGTTGCTCAGCGGTGGGGCGGAAGGATTGTTCGATGTTCAGCGTTGGCACGATGTAGCGTTGATTTCCAACGCGTACGACCATGCCGTCGATGATCGCCATCGTCAGAGGCAGGCGCATCGAGAAGACTGAGCCCTTGCCTGGTGTCGAGCGAATCTCGACCGAGCCGCGCAGCGCTTCGATGTTGCGGCGGACAACATCCATTCCGACGCCGCGGCCGGAAATGTCGGTGATCTTCTCTGCGGTCGAGAATCCAGGAAGAAAGATGTAATTGAACACTTCAAGATCGGAGATTTCGTCGGTATTGCGCGACGCATCAATCAGGCCTTTTTCAAGGCACTTTCGGATGATTCGTTCGCGAGAGAGTCCGCGGCCGTCATCCTCAACCTCGATGACGATCGATCCGCCGGAATGGAAGGCGCGAAGGCGGAGTGTTCCAGTTTCCGACTTGCCCACAGCCACGCGATCTGCAGCGGTTTCGATGCCGTGATCGCACGCGTTGCGGATCATGTGCACCAGCGGATCGCCAATCTCTTCGACCACGTTGCGATCGAGTTCGACGTCTTCGCCTTCGACCTCAAGTTGAATGCGTTTGCCAGCTTTCGCCGCAACATCGCGCACGAGGCGCGCCATCTTCTGAAACGTCGACTTGAGCGTCACCATGCGGAGGCTCATCGATGTCTCTTGGAGATCTCGAACGATCTTTCCGAGATGCGCGAGATTGCGTTGAACGCGTTGATCACCGAGTTTGGTGACCACGGGATCTTGAATGACCATCAACTGCGCGATGACGAGTTCGCCAACGAGATTGACGAGAGCGTCCATGCGCTGCGTGGACACCTTGACCGACTGATCAGCCTTCGCGAGTGTGTGTTGCTTGGTCGCGTTCGCGGTGGTCGTTGCTTCGGCAACGGCGGCGCTTTCTGCCGACGCGATCGGAGCGCTTGCACTGGTGATCGGCGTTGCGGGTTTCGACTCAACACTCGACGTGGCAGATGAAGTCGACGTGGCAGAAGGTGATGCTTGTCCAGCGGAAGTCGTGATCGAAGGCGAGTGAGTGGCAGGACCAGAAGGAGTCTCGCACGGATTTGACGCGACCGATGGCGTCGTCGTTGCTGCTTGCGTTGAAGGAGCTCCAACTGCGCCATCCCTCGATGGAAAGCCTACAAATCGGCCTTCACACGCGGCTTCAAGTCGGTAGACGAGGATCTTCAGTTCGCGTTCGCGTGCGGATTCGCCGCCAGAGAGCATGGCGATCAACTGCCCAAGCATGTCACTTGACGCGAGGACGAGTTCAAGTACTTCCGGAGTGAGTGCAAGTTTGTTCGAGCGAACTTTGTCGAGGAGGAATTCGGCCGCGTGCGCGACTTCGACGATGCGCGTGAGGTTGAGGAAGCCGGCAACACCCTTGATCGTGTGGAACGCGCGGAACACGATGTTGACTTGTTCGGGGTCGGTCGCGCCGGATTCAAGCGCAAGCACCGCAGCCTCGGCGTTTGCGAGGTGCTCACGCGCTTCGAGCGCGAAGTCACCGACGTTCTCGTCGGCCCCTTCGAGATTGATGGTGACGCGGAGCTCTGAGGAGATCGAGGAGAACGCGGCGAATGGATCAACGTTCCGTAGATCAACGTTCTGTGCATCAACGGTCTGTGCGTCAATGTTGCGGGAATCCGTCTTGCTCGACTGCACGTTGCCGCCGTTCAATGTCGCGGCTGCTTCGACGGTGTTCACAACACTTGCGGCGATGAGAGCGTCGCTTGTCGTGGTTGTGGAGGTTGAGGCGGCTCG
>JBJOHQ010000035.1:0-4245 GCA_046047595.1 Planctomycetota bacterium
CGCGGTTTTCTCGACGTCAACTTCAGCATTTGGCAACGGCGGGGGCTGCGGCGATCCTCAAGCGGGGAGCTGCTGCGATTCCAAGCCGGAACCGTTTTGCGATGACCTTGCGTGCTGTAACGCTGTGTGTGCGAGCGATCCGTTTTGCTGTAACAGCGCGTGGGATTCCGCCTGCGCGAACACAGCGCGTCAACTCTGTGCGGCTTGTCAATGCGGGGGTGGAACAGAAGATCTCTTCTATCCGTTTGCAAACGATGGAAGTTGGTCGCTCGCCATTCCCGAGAACGGGAACGATGACGATTCAAGCGCTGCGCTTGGAATCGGATTCGGATTCGACTTCTACGGCACCACCTACAAAGCATGCTTCATCAATGAAAACGGAAATCTGACGTTTGAAGGCCCGTTGAGCACGAAGGCAAACGCGGAGTTTCCAGCATCAACAACGCCGATGGTCGCTGCGTTTTGGGCAGATGTCGTTCGCGGATTCGGAAGCACGGCGAGAGTTTGGTTCAAACAAGTCGATGCGGACAACGATGGCGCGCTCGACACCTTCGTGGCAACGTGGGAAGACGTTGTTGGTCCGATGTTCGACGCAGGTCTGCGGAATACTTTTCAGATCATCTTGACGGACGGCACACATCCGAAGCTTGGCGACGGCGTGCGCGTCGCGTTGAGTTACGGTGAGATGTGTTGGGCACCAGAAGCGACAGGTGGTGGAGAAGCGGACAGCGGAGGTTCAATTCCTGCAGTTCCTGCCGCGGTCGGCATGGTTGGCGATGACGCGGGTGAGTTCATTGTGGTGGGTCGCTTCGCGCCGCCGGGGAGGGCGTTCGATGGGCCAGAGGGCGACCTTGATGGCTTTGACTATCTCGATCGACGACTCATCACCGCGCGGCTTCTTCCGAATGAGGCGCCGCCATGCACCGATTGCCCGCCGGACGGCACGATCTTCGTGCCGCAAACGGAACCGCTCGATCGCACGCTCCACTTCACCGGACCAGAGCCTGATCAGTCGGTTGTGCTGAAGATCATCAATCCGAGCGAACTCGCTGCGCGAGGCGTGACGGCGACGGTGACGAATGGTCCCTCTGCGTCGATTCGCTTGGAGTGGAGCCCGAGTTGCTGCGATGACACACCTGTTCCGATTGTTCTTGCCGCGACGGATGACTTTGAAAATCCCGCTGCGCGCACGATCGAGATCTCGCTCGTCTCCGCATGCACGATCGGCCCCGACATCGTGCCGATTGGTGGAAGCGTCCCAGCATTCGTGCCGATCGGTGGTCAGGCGCAAGCAACTTGGACGTGCCGGAACGATGGCACCACGGAGGCGATTGGCGCATGGTCGGATTCTGTGTATCTCTCGATCACACCCGAACTTGATGAGAACGCGCAATTTGCAGGCTTTGCTTCGGTGAGTACAGATGGGCTTGCGCCGGGCGCTGAGTACACGCGCAGCGCAGTCCTTTCCGCGCCTGTGGGTGGCGGAAACTTCTTCGTCTTTGTCGTCGCTGACGACTTCGAGAGTCTGTGCGAGACCACGGGTGATGGTCGCTCGTTCATGATGATCGGCACGATGCAGTTTGAGGGCGTCTGTGGTTCGCCTCAGTCAGGCAACTGCTGCGTGGCGAGTTCAGTGCGCGGTTGCAACGACGAGCAGTGCTGTCAACTCGTATGTGCGCTCGACTTCTTCTGCTGCAACAACCGGTGGGACAGCATCTGCGCGAGTGAAGCGCAAGACCTATGCAGCGTTTGTAACGAGCCTACGGTGTGCAGCGGAAATGGCGCCGAACTCTTCTACCCGTTCCAAAATGACGGCTCGTGGACGCCAGTCATGACGAGCGGGAACAATAGTTCGGTTGCGGTCAATCTTCCGTTTCAGTTCTCGTTCTTCGGTGAAACGTTCACGACCTGCTTCGTGAACACGAACGGAAACATCACCTTCGGCGGAAGCTTCACGCAAGCAACGCTTCCAACCTTCCCTACGTCCTTCCCGAAAATCATCGCGGCATTCCTCGCTGATGTAGATCTCAACAGCAGTGGCAGCGGCGACATCTGGCGGAAGTCAATCGACCGAGACGGCGACGGATCGCCGGACACGATGGTTTTCACGTGGGACAACGTCGGTTTCGCGCCTTCGCACCGATCGCGACTCAACACGTTCCAACTCATCATCACCAATGGGCTCAATCCAGATCTTGAGCCGGGTGCGAACATCGCCTTGAGTTACGCCAACATGTGTTGGACGACCGGTGACTTTGACGGCGGCGTTGATGGTTTCGGTGGTAATCCTGCGCTTGTTGGCGTGAACCGCGGCAACAACGTCGATGCAGTCCTTCTTGGTCGATTCAATCGAAACGATGCGTCGTACGACGGCCCGGGTGGAGAAACGGATGGCATCGACTTCCTCGACGGACGCTTCTTCCAAACTTCGATTGCGAACAACATCGCGCCGGTGCCGCTCGATTTCCCGAGCGGAGGAAGTGTCGCGATCGCCGCGGAGAGCTCGTTCGATCGCACGATCTCGTTCTCTGGTCCGGAAGCGAATCAAACGGTTTCGCTGGTCGTTGCAAATGCTGCGGTGCTTGCGCAACGCGGTGTGGTGCTGACCACAACCGATGGCACGATCGCGACTCTGCGCGTCCAGTGGACGCCTGGCTGCTGCGACGCGGGCACGGTTCCCGTGCAAATCGTCGCGACGGATTCCGCGGTTCCCGCTGGTGTCGCGAATTACACGCTCAATCTCATCGTGAATTGCACGACCGCGCCGGACCTCGTCCTGAGTAACGGCAGCGCGCGCGCTTCCGCAACAGGCGGTGCCAGCGTGCCTGTCTCGTGGATCGGCACCAATGCTGGTGACGCTGGCGGGAGCGCATCGTGGATTGATCGCGTGTTTCTATCGTCAGACGCGGTGCTGAGTGCGAACGACATTGTTGTTGGCGACGTCGCTGTGAACTCCGCTGACTTCGCTACGGGCGCGAGCTACCAACGCAGTTTGGATGTCGTACTCCCCAACATCACGGCGTCGCGATTTGTGCTCGTGGTTGGTGATGTCAACGACACGCTCTGCGAGCGGGACGGCGCGGAATCGAGCGTCCTTGCGATTGGTCCAATCGCCATCACGGAGAATCAACCGCCCATTTGCACCAACTACCCGTCGAATGGCGCAGTCGCGATTACGCCTGAGTCGCCGCTCGATCTGACGCTTGAGTTCCTTCCACCAGAAGCTGAGCAGACAACCACACTCGAAGTCTTCAACGCCGGCGGCATTCTTGCGCGCGGCGCCACAATCACCGAAGTCGAAGGAAGTCCATCGACGCTTCGCGTGCAGTGGACGCCGAGTTGCTGCCACGCGGGCTTCTATGAAATCGTCGTGCGTGCAACGGATTCGATGGCCGCGCCGCGCTTTCAAGATTTCCCGATCCGAATCACTGTCGGATGCACTATTGCACCCAATCTCGTCGTGACGTCCGCGATCGCTCCGACGAACGGCTTTACGGGGCAAACGATTGCAGTCACGTGGACCGCACGCAACGAAGGCATTGCAGCGTCGAATGTCGCGTGGGTTGACCGCGTGCGCATCGCGGGCGCAGATTCGTCCAATGTGTCGGTCCAGAACTCGTTCCCTGTGTTTGCCGCCGGCGCGCAGTACACGCGCACCGTCGCGGTGACGTTGCCACCGACGCCCGGCACGTACGGCATCTTCGTTGAGGGCGACATCTTCGACACGCTCTGCGAGCCGGATAGCGAAGAAGGAAGCACGCGTCACGTTGGTGACATCGTGGTCGTTGTTCCGCCGCGACCGGATCTCGTCGTTGAAAGTGTGACGCCGATTTCCGATGGTGTCCTCTCAGGATCGAGCGTGAAGTTCTCCTACGTCGTGCGAAACAACGGCAACGCGCCGACCGACGTTGCAGCGTGGCGAGATCTTGTGATTCTTTCGCCCGATGCAGAACTCGCACCACCGCCGAATGCGCTAGGCGTCGAGACCATTCTGCTTGATCCAGCGAATCCGCAGTTCCTGCTTCCAGGTGAGAGTTACGCGCGCAACGTCGAGGTCATTTTGCCGCACGATTTCTCGGGTTCGCGGCGCATTGCGGTGTACGCGGACGGCAGCGCAAACGCTCCGCAAGGCTCGGCGTTTGGCGTTGCAGAGACAAATGAAAGCAACAACGTCCGGTTCACGGCGCCGTTCGAAGTGGTGCTTGAACCGCAACCAGATCTGAAGGGCGTGTCGATGTCGGTTCC
>JBJOHQ010000036.1:0-8412 GCA_046047595.1 Planctomycetota bacterium
CACGCCGCGACGGCGCTGTTGATCGATCATGCGATAGCGGGCGATCGTCACCAACCATGCTCCAAGTCGACCGCGTGAACGATCGTACTTACCCTCGCGGTACTCTTCGACGAAACGCACGATCGTCTCTTGCGCGATCTCGTTCGCAGCGTCGTCTTTCAATCCGCAGTTGCGAGCAAACCCAAGGAGAATCGGTCGATAGCGGCGATCGAACGCCTCCCACGCCGCGGCGTTTCGCGGATCAAAGAGCCCTGCAAGCAAAGCGGTCGTGGTGCGGTCGAGGTCCATGTTCGGATCGTACCACTCGCCGCAAATCGGCCCAAATCGGCCTCACTTCAAGCGACATCGAGCGACATCGAGCGGCGTCGAGGGCTGAATTCAACGGCGTCACCCCTCGGCTTCGCTAGCAAATTGCGGCGTACCCGCAAGGCGTGTGCGGTTCTGACTTCGTCACGACAGCATCACGACATCGTCACGACTTCATCACGACATCATCACGACATCATCACGACTTCCGCAGCGACTCCGTGATTGAAACCTCATGGACGCGCATCGAAAGAACATCAAGCGCCTGCTTCGCTTGATGAAACTTGTTGGCGTCGACCGAACGTGGATCACGCGCGGCCGCTTCGCACAAACCACGAACCTCACTCATCGCGGTTTCGAGCTCGGCAACGTAACTCGGCTCGAGCGCCAGACGCACACGCGCAAGTGCTTCCTGGATCCACTTCAAGTCGAGTTCTGAGTGCACGCGCAAGTCGATCACGCGGTGCACCGTCATGTCGTCGCGCGCATGCTCAACGCTCTCACGCTCCATACGTTCGACTTCTTCGGCGGAGAGACCGTAACTTGGCACGACCTGAATCGACGCCTCACGTCCGCTGCGTTTTTCGATCGCGCGCACCGAGAGAACGCCATTCTGATCGACCGTGAATGCGACGTCGATTTGCGGAATACCGGCCGGCATCGGCGGAATGCCGCGCAAATCGAACATGCCGAGCGACCGACAGTGTTGTGCGAGTTCACGCTCACCTTGCAACACGTGGATACGAACATTCGTCTGCCCATCTTTCGAGGTCGAGAAGTGCTCGTGCGCTTTCGACGGAATCGGACTATTGCGCATGATGAGTTTCGCCATCGCGCCACCGATCGTTTCGATTCCCAGCGAGAGCGGAATGACATCGAGGAGCAGCAAATCCTTGCGATTTCCCCCGACGATCGCCGCTTGCACCGCAGCACCGAGCGCGACGACGCGATCAGGGTCGAGCGCCGCGTACGGCTCTTTCTCAAAGAAGCGTCCGACTGCAGCACGCACCGCCGCCAAGCGCGTGGAACCACCGACGAGAACGACTCGGTCGATTTCACCCACGGTCGTTTGAGCGTCTTTCAGCGCATGACGGCAAGCTGCAAGCGTTCGCTCGACGAACGGTTGAGCGGCGCTCGCGAGTTCGTCTGCGGTGAGCGCAAGTTCAACATCCCGGCCACCGCATAAAGCGCGTTCGACAACCGATGCGCGATCGAGAAGCGCGACTTTCGCGCGTTCCGCAGCGGCCACGAGTTCGGCGCGCTCCGCTGCGGTCGTCGGCGCAACGCGTCCCGACGCAATCCACAATCCAACGATCGCGCGATCGATGTCGTCGCCACCGAGCGCCGTGTCGCCCGCCGTCGCGAGCACTTGAAAGCAATCGGCGCCTGAGCCAATCGATTCGCCGGGAACGATGTCGAGGATTGTCACATCGAAGGTTCCGCCGCCGAGGTCGTAGACCGCGATGCGTTCGCTTCGTCGTGTTTGTCCGAGTCCATAGGCAAGCGCTGCTGCGGTTGGTTCGTTCACGATGCGAACGGCCTCAAGCCCCGCAAGTCGGGCTGCGTCTCGCGTCGCTTGCCGCTGCGCATCGTCGAAATAGGCGGGAACGGTGATGACCGCACGGCGGACTGCGCAACCAAGATCGAGTTCAGCGATTCGGCGAAGTTCACGCAGGACATCGGCTGCGACTTGCTGCGGCGTCACGATGACGCCGTCGACTTCCAATGCCGCGATGCCGCGCGGACCTTCGGCGAGCGGGAGCGAAAATCCGAGTGAAAATGTCCGAGTCTCGGCAGCTGACCGCCCGAGCAGGCGCTTCGCACTGGCGATGGTGCGCGATGGATAGAGCGACTGCGCTGCGCGTGCGTCGCGACCAACCGCTTCAGCCCGTACCCCGCTCCCCTCCACCGTGTAGCGCACCACCGAAGGAACGATGTCACCGTGCGGCGTAGTTCCGAGTACGCGCGGGCCGGACTCAGTCAAAATCGCGACGAGCGAGTTCGTCGTTCCGAGATCGATGCCGACGATCGGACCAAGCGCGTTCTCGTCGGTTCGCGCATGAGACTGCGCATGAGGTTCCGCGTGAAGTTGCGCGTGAGGTTGCTGTTGGGAGCGCTCCATCGGGCCCGCGATGGTACGGGGAACCGCGGGCTCGAAAAAGAACTCCGGCGGGCGAGGCCCGCCGGAGTCGGTTTGTTGAATTGAAGCGCTCGATCAGTGGGTGTGGCCGCAGTTTCCGCCACCGCGTCCGAGTTCTTCGAGCTCTTGAAGAAGGAACGTATCGAGTGGATTCCCAATCGCTTGGATCGCTGCCCCAGAAACTGGGGCAATTGGCAACGTGCGGGGTTCACACACTTCTAGGCCTGACAACTTGGCGAGTCGGAATTTCATGCGTTCGCGAACAAACGCCTTTGACTCGCGCGCCTCTGCCAAAAGTGTTGTGTGCGTTGTGGTTTGCGCGGCGTTTGGTGCCGGTTCAGCCTGCCGCCGCTGTGCGACGGGGAAACTGAGCGGCGTATGCGGGTTCAGTTGACGGTTCGATGAGTCTTCGGAGTTTTGTGAGGCCACGGTACTTCCAGTTGTTGATGGTCGAGACTGGTACGCCGAGAGAACGGGCTGCCGCCTGGTAGTCCAGACCTTCACAGACGATCAGCCGTACCGCAGTTTGCTCTTCGTCGGTTAACTGTCGCAATACCGCTTCCAGACGATCGGCTTCATCACCGACGTCCACCCCCCGCGCCTCCGCAGTGCCACCAGGCATCCGAGAAGCGCAGCGATCCTCTGAACTGTCCGACACCACCATGCCTGACCGTTCGAGAATCACGCGGTACCGCTGCGACCGTTCGTATTTCCGCCGAATGAGGTTCTCTGCGATACGGAGGAGATAAGCAGTACTAATCAACATCCTTTCCAAATTTCTGACTCGAAGCAAACGACAGAACGCTTCGTGGGCAATTTCCTCGGCCTCATCGTCGCCAACGGACTTCCGTGCGAAGCAATACACGCGGTGATAATTCGCGCGATACAGCTCTCCAACGATCCGAGCGCGCTCTGCGCGATCAACCGCGACGTTTTCCTCGCCGGCTTCCGGCCCCACTTCAAGCGAGACAACTTCTCCGCACTCCGGCACGGGGCCAGTGGCAGAGAGTTCGGGGTGCGCGTTCGCCGCCATGCGAGCGCTGGGAGCGGTTCCTTGCTCAGACAAGCGGGGCCACGGTACGTTCGAAGTTTCCCCGCGCAAGGCTGCTTTCTCTGTTTCTGTGGCAAAGCGCCGCGACTCCGGCAAGTTCCGCGCGTCGCGGATTGCGGCATTCGGGCGAGCCTCGAATTGGCCCATCGATTGTTTTTCCATCCTTCGTGCGAGCATGTCGGCCACTCCTGTGGGTTTTGGGCACGTCCTGTGCCCCGACGAAGCACCCGCCCCCGCGGGTCGGTCCATTCTCGGACCTGCGCGACGTGCCATCCGTCCCGCTTCAACCGAACCACGGTCGCTCAGGCGCGCTTTCGCCAACTTCCAAGGATTTTCGAGAGTCGCTTCAGACCGCGCAGAATGTGCGTAAAAGCACCCGCGCAGAGGCAACGCGCGGGCGCTCGGAGAGTTTCGAATTTTGCAATCGCCTCGAGTGCCTCTCGGTCAACGGTCGAAGCGCCGCCGCCCGGCGCGTCGAACCGTAAGACTCAGAGACCTCGCGGGGTCACACATGAGTCACACATGGGGCCCAGTCACGCGCGTTCATTGGATCGACGGAAGTCCCCGGGCGGCCTCTCAAGAGTTCGGCTTCCAGCACTCAAGTTCCAGGAACTTCCGTCGTCCAGCGGAGCACGATCAGCGCGTCCTTGCACCGCACGTCGCCGCCTCACGATGCAGTCCATTGCATCGCGCACTTCTCTTCATCCAGCGTGCGAGGCACGCTTGACATGTCGTTTGTTCGAGCCACCGTCCTTGGAGCTCGCGTCCTGGCTTCCATGCCGCGGACAGAAGGAGAACTCCTCAGCCGCGAGACATTTTCGAACTTCGAACGGAGTTCGTCTGGTGATCGTCGGATGTGGGATTCCGCCCGAGGCCAATATCTCGCTTCGCTGCGCACGTGTATCGCGCGCTTGAGACGCCAAGCGACGCCAAGAGATACCAAGAGACACAACTCGATCAGCGCGTGCGCGGTCCCGCTTCAGGTTGCGCATCGATCGTGTCGCGATACTGACGCAACGCAATCGACGCACACCACGCGCGTAGTGCTTCAACCTGCGCATCGGCACCGAACACCAAGAACTCGTGCTTGCCGCGCGCATCGCGCACGACGACTTCCGTGCGATCGCCTTTCTCTCCAACTTCTTCCGGCCGATTCGCTGCGTTGAGCGCGATGACCAACCGAAGGAACTCCGCGATGTCTTCATCGCTCAGCGGAGTGCGGAATGTTGTTGCGCGATCGGCCGCCATCGCACCGCCAGAACTGCGGAATTCGCCGGAAGTTTCGACGATGTAGTAACTGATGCGGTCTTTCGCGGCGTTGTTCCAGTGCATCTCGAGGGACGTCCCCTCGGTGCGATCGTTCTTCACTGCAGTTGGTCCGCAGGCGACAAGCATCATTGGCGTTGCCGCGCTCGCGAAGAGCATGACTGCGCACACGAATGTGAGCAGTGCACGCCCTGAGTCGATCGTCTGCACAAGCTTCATGGCTTCGCGCTCCCGCTTCATGGTTTCGCGCTCCCATTTGGCGTTTGAGCAGGCGTGGGTGAAGGCGTGGGTGCAGGCACTGGAGTTGTCGCTGGAGTTGTCGTGGGAGTTGTCGTGGGAGTCGTCGTCGGCGCCGTCACTGCAGGTTTCGCAAAGCGCGCGTACGGGTCACTTCCAAGGTCGTAACGCAACGGAAGCTCCGCGGTTTCGGCGAGTGCTTCGTCGCTCGACCATGCGAGTGATGCAATTGAACGCACCATGCGCCGCATGGCTGGTTGGTCATCACCACCCGGCTGATAGCGCCGCACGAAGACGAAACGCTCGCCGTTCGCGTGGACTTCAAGTGTCGCGAGCACTTCGCCGGCGGCGGGCTCGACCAACTTCGGATTTCCACGCGTGTCCGCGAACCCCGCGTCGGCGAAACCCAAACTCCGCAGCGTCGACCAAACATCAACCATCTGCTCACGCGAAAGCCGGCGAACCCGCGCGGGCCGAAGTCCATCGTGCGGGACACGGTCGGCCTCGCCGTGTAACGAACCATCTGGGAGCAGCACAAAACGCGCGGCGCGTTCCTCGATCTTCGCGCGATCTTTGACCCCGCGTCCGGGCGAGATATCAACTTCGATCCAAAGATCGGAAGGAACCGAACCCACGGGATCGGATGTTGCAGTGACCCCTGTTGACGCCGATGAGGAACTCGTTGCTGCAGACGTTGCTGGAGAGGAGGCGGTGGTCGCGGGCTGCGACGCGCAACCGACGAGGCTCCCGAAACCCGAAGCAACAACCAAGATCGCGAGCCCGTTGAACACGACGCCAACGCGGATAGGAAGGAGATTCGAATTCGCCGCAAACATGCGGGGAAGGTACACGAACAAGGGGCGTCGGACGCGGTACTCTCTCCGACCTATGCGCACGAGCGTGCTCTGGCTGAACGACTATCTCGACCGCCCCGCCGACGCCACGGAGCAAGCGGCTGCACTCACCTCCGCAGGCCTTCCACTGGACGGTGATGGCGTCGCTGACAACGGCGAACACTGGCAGGAAATCGAAACCACCTCGAATCGTGGCGATTGCCTTTGCCACGTCGGTATGGCGCGCGAAGTTGCGGCGGTCACAGGCCGCACGGTGCGCATGCCGAAGACCGCACTGCCCGCGACGAAAGGCGAGGCCGCGGCGTCGGTGCGCGTCAAGAATCACGAGCCTGCATTGTGTCCTCGATACACCGCACGCGTCATTCGCGGCGTCAAAGTTGGCCCAAGCCCCGAGTGGTTGCAGCGACGCTTGATTGCGATCGGCCAAATTCCGCGCAACAACGTCGTGGATGCCACAAATTTCGTTCTCTTCGAACTTGGGCAACCCACGCACGTCTTCGACCTCGCCACGCTCGCGGGTGGCGAGATTCATGTCCGTCGCGCGAAGGATGGAGAAGCCTTTCTTCCGCTTGGCGCTGACGCAAAGGAAGTCAAACTCACAGCGAACGATCTCGTGATCGCGGACCGTGATCGCCCCGTCGCGCTCGCGGGCGTGAAGGGCGGCGCACTGGCAAGCGTCGGCGACTCGACCACCGATCTCGTGCTTGAGGCCGCGACCTTTGACGCGGTTTCCGTGCGCAACACGAGCCGCCGCCACGGCATCGCGAGCGATTCGTCGTATCGCTTCGAACGCAACGTGCATGCCGCAGAAATCGACGCCGCTGCGGATCGCCTCGCGGCATTGATCTTGGAAATCGCGGGCGGCACGCTCGAAGCCGGCGTCGTCGCTGATGGCGCTCCCCTGCCAACGGCTCGCGCCATTGCGCTGCGGCCCGCGCGCGCTCGACAGATTCTTGGCTTCGATGTCTCGACCGCACGCATGGTCGAACTCCTTCAGACGCTTGGCTTCTCGCCGCGCGTCACGGGTTCGGGCGCGACTGAGGTGATCGAGACGATCGCACCAGCGCGTCGCGTTGATGTCGAACGCGAGATCGATCTCATCGAAGAGATCTGTCGACTCAACGGCCTTGACGCCGTGCCTGTCGCCGACACGCTTGCGATTCGCGTCCCCCGTCGCAACCCGATCGAGCGCGGAACACGGGACGTCAAGGATCTCCTCGTCGGCATGGGGTTTGTCGAAACCATCACCCACTCGCTCGTTGCCGAAAAGGCTGCGGAAGCGTTTCTGCCCGCGGGCGCGACCATGCTCCGCGTCGATGATGAACGCGCAGGCGGCGAGCCAGCGCTTCGATCAAGCGTCGTGACGAGCCTGCTTCGCGTGCGTCGCCACAATGAGGATCAAGGTCTCGCGCATCTTCGTCTCTTCGAGTTCGCAAGCGCCTTCCATCATGCTGGCGGCGCGCATGTCGAGCGGCCAACGCTCGCACTCATTGCCGATGCGCCAACCGACGCGCGTGACTCCCACGGTGGCCAAGCCGCGTTCCGTTTGATGCGTGGTGTTGTTGAGCGCGTGTTGCACATGGTCGCGCCGCACCGCGCGCGCGTTGAGTTTGTGCCCGCGCCGAATGCACGCTCGTGGCTCGTCGCTTCGGCGCGCGTTGTCGTCGATGGTGCCGAGATTGGCATCGTTGGCGTCTTGGATCAGCGCGTCCTCAAGGCGCACGGCTTGGAGAAACCAACCGCCGCTGCGGAACTTGAACTGCGAGGGCTCTTCGCGAACTATCCACCTGAGAATGCGGCTGTGGAGTTGCCGGCGTTCCCCGCTGCAGATCGCGATATCTCCGCGATCGTGGCTGAAACCGTCGCGTACGGCGACATCGAATCAACGATTCATGGGCTTGGCCTCGGAAATCTTGAGTCGGTTTCCTTCGTCACAACCTTCCGTGGCAAGCAAATCGGTGACGGCAAGAAGAGCGTGTCGTTGCGCCTCGTCTTCCGAAAGCCGGATGGCACCATGAAGAGCGAAGAGGCCGACGCGTCGGTTGCGCGCGCCATCGACGCGTTGCGTTCGAAACTCGGCGCGGAGATCCGATCGTGAGCGACGCCTCGCCGCTCGACCTTCGCGCGATGACGGTCGGTGAGTACCTTGATCGACTCGCGTCCGCGACGCCTGTTCCAGGGGGCGGTGCCGTGGCGGGTGTCACACTCGCGCAAGCGAACGCGCTCGGCTCGATGGTCGTTGGGTACGCGATCGGGAAGGCGAAGTTTGCGGCACATGACGCGGCCCATCGCGCGGCATCGCTGCGCTTTGATACGGGTCGTGCGCGCGCGATCGAACTCGCGGAGAGCGACGCGCGTGCGTACGGCGCGCTCAATCGGCTCTGGAAACTGCCGAAGGACGACCCTGCTCGCGCGGGTTTCGACGATGCGGTGTGCGCGGCGATCGCGGCGCCGGAAGCGACGCTCATGCTCGCCGCAGAGACAGTCGACGCGCTTGACGCGCTCGTCGGGACGACAAGCGCGTCGCTTGCGAGCGACCTCCGCATTGCGTTCGACCT
>JBJOHQ010000037.1:0-3126 GCA_046047595.1 Planctomycetota bacterium
GAACGACGGTTGTCAACAACGGCAGCAACAACACGACGGTTGTCGAGAACACCGTCATCAACAACTACAACCAGTACATCAACAACGTGTCGTACGCGAACGGTTGGAACTCTGGCGGCGCTTGGTCGAGTTGCGGCCCGTGCCCCGTGTGGCAACCGTACAGCTGCTCCGATGGACTCTCGATTTCGCTCGGCTTCGGCTCTGGCGGCTTTAGTTTCGGCTTCTTCTACGGCTCGAGTTGTGCGCCGCTCTGTTCAAGCTGGTGTAACCCGTGGTGGGACGGGTACGCGTCGTACTGGACGTGCAATCCGTACTACGTTGGCGGAGGTTGCGTGCCGTGGCGCGCACGTTGGATTTCCTGTTGGAATCCTTACTGGAGTGTGTGCTGGAATGTGGGTTGGAGTTCGGGATGGAATCCCTGCTGGCCGTACAACGTCTGCGCGCCCGCGTGGCCGGTGTACACGCCGTGCTTCACGTACGCACCCGTCGTTTGCGCGAGTGTGGTGTCGGTGCCTGCGACGACCATCATCTACGCGCCGCCCGTCGCCGTTGCTCCTGTGGTTGTCGCGCCTGTGGTTGTTGCGCCCGCGCCGCTACCGAATCCGGATGCTCTCTGGACGTTCCTCGCTGAGGGATACGACTTCGACGGAGAGAAGGGCTTCGTGGCACTGAATGCCGCTGACCCAGCTGAAAGTGCCTGGATGTTCGGCATCGGTTTCGCGCGCGCATTCCAAGGTGAAGTTGCGCGCGCATCCGACATGCTGCGTGAGGCGATGCGCACAGATCCATCGGGTGTGCTGCGCACCTCTGCCGACCCACGCTACGTCGCGCGACTCGAAGCACTCGACCGATCGCTTTCACCCGCCGCGAACGGCGCGACAACACAGGTGGATGCGCTCCTCATCATCGCTGCAAGCCAAGCCGCGCGCGGCGATCTCTCGGGGGCGTACTTCACAGCGACGACGGCGCGTGCCGAAGGCGATCGCTCGATGGGTACAGCCGCCTTCATCGCATGGCTCGAGAGTGAACTTCGGCAGCGGATTTGAAGTGCATAGTGGAGCGAGTCACCCCGTCCACGCGCCGAGCAAGCCGGCGAGGTCGGCGCCATCGACAGCGCCGCTGCCATCAGCATCGCCGTTCCCGGCGAGGCCCCAGCGACTCAAGAGCGTCGCGAGATCCGCGGCGTTCACCTTGAAATCACCGTTGAGGTCGTACGGATTCGGCGGCGCCGACGTGTAGACGATCGTGAGTTGCGGGCGATACGACTCGACCGTCGCTTCATGGCTATCGAAACGCTTCACCGACTGAAGCACTGTTTCGTTGCCGACCACGCACCAACCGAAATTCTGCGTTGGATTGTTGACCCACAACTGCACATCGGCGACGAGGCCTGCGGTCGAGGTCCACGTGTAGAAACCCATCGCGCCGACATTGCGCGTTGCGCTCGCCGTCGCGACGAACTCGCCGCCCGGTGTCGCCCATGTCTGCGTCGTGCCGTAAAACCGATGGAACCACGTCACATCGTTCGGGGCGCTCGGTGCGCCACCGCCGCCGAAGGCTTGGCTCGCGCCTTCGCCCCACGACTTGGTAAATCGCTTCAACGAGATCGGGTACTGCGTTGTCAAACCAACTGCGGAGCAATTCATCTTCAACGACACACTCGTGATCGTCGAGCCTGGCGGAATGGTCGAGAGATCGAAGCGAATCGCGCCGCGACGCAGCGTGCTTCCACCGTTCACGCCAACTTTCCCCGCGAAGAAGTACGTCGCGAGTCCCGCGCTGAAAGCCCCACTTGGATCTTCGATCAATGTGTTGTCTGCGGACGAGGTCAGCACCAATTCATCTGCACGCGCCGATTGAAGAGGTACAAGTTGAAGAGGCACAAGCACGGCACCCACGCTTGTCGCAAGTGCGCTCGCAAGAAACCGCTGAGAGAAATTGATTCGCATGCGCGCACTTCGTTTCGGCTGTCGTGTCGGAGTCGGTGAGAATTGAAATCGGAATGCAAACTCGCGTTAACCCCACATGCTGAGCATGATCGCGAGGTCCTCCGCGCCAACGATGTTGTCGCCGTTGAGGTCCGCTGTGCCGTCGGCACCCCATTGGCTCAAGAGTGTGCCAAGATCCGCCGCGTCCACCGAGCCGTTCCCATCGAGATCGGCAGGGTTCGACGAACCCGTGATCGTCACCGACAGCGTGAGTGACAGCGTGCGCGATGCCGCGCCGGGCAGATTCTCATCGCTTGTCGTAATCGTCACGGGCTGGTTGTAGGTGCCAGGCGCGCGGCCCGTCGTATCGAACGAGAAGCGCAGATTCGTCGGCGCTGCAGCGACATTTCCTTCGTTGACATCGATGGTCGCGAACGGCGACGCAACCGACGTTGCGCCGTCGACGTCAAGACGCGCCATCGCGGCGGTGTAGCCGCGGTTGTAGACGGGAACTTGAATCTCTTGCACGCCCGTATTCGTGCCAAAGGTGGCGCCAGCGGTTGTGGTCGTGACGTTCGTCTTCGCACTAAACGATGGATTCGACGGCACCAACACGGTGCCGGTGATGGACTTCACGATGGTTGGGTTTTGTGCGCCTTCAACGGTGGTCGTGACAGTCGCGGTGCCGTTGAACGAACCCGCGGTTGCGGTGTTCACCGTGAGATTCACCGTCGTTGATGCGGGTGCGAGCGCCGCGGTGATCGCTTGTGAACCCGTCAAGCCCGTCGAGCCAACAACACTTGCCGCGAGCGGCTCAACGCCGAGCGGATGGACGACGTTGGCGATGTTCGAAACCGCAATCGCGACCGTGATTCCAGTCGCGTTGCGAATGACCGTGCCGAAACTCGCCGGCGCCGTGACCTGCATGATCGGCGGCACTTGGTAATCGGCGACGACCGGCATGTGGTCGCTCGCGTCGTGGAGCACGTCCGCGAGTTGATTCGAGCGCGCGATATCCGCGGGGTAATACGAATTGTTTCCTGAGTTGATTGCGAGGTTGTAGTGCGCGCCGTCGTTGCCGAACGTGCGATAGGTGCCCGGAATCAGCGCGAAACCATCGCCATCCTGCACTTCAGCGGTCGAAAGCTGGAAATCAAATCGATCGTCGACACCACCACCAATCAAGGTGCCCGTCACG
>JBJOHQ010000038.1:0-13487 GCA_046047595.1 Planctomycetota bacterium
ACGCGAAAGAGACTGTGCTCATGACGCATCTCGGCCCGCCGCGATTCACTCGCGGCGAGGCTGACGAAAGCGAGCAAAGGCGGGCCCCTGAAGCGAAGCTTCAGCAGCCCGCCAGTTGCGAGCGCTCAAATACGCCCGCCGCATTCGCCGGCTTGGAAGAGATGTACATGCGCGCTGTCGAACGACACGCCCGCAACTTCTCCTTCGCGGAGGCTCCGCGCCATGTCCGCGTCGAGGCGCGCGACAAGCCGTCCCCACGACGTATCGAGTGCGATATCCGTGCGGTCACCAAGTCGCTCAACGGCCGCGATTGACGCGGCAACGCTGCCCGTGCTGTTCGGCGCGACGAGTTTGACGCGGTCGGGACGGAAACCAATCGCACACGCGCGATCACCGAGTCGCGCGTGCTCCGTGCCCAGCGCAACCGTCACACCGTTCGCTGTAAACGAACCAGACTTGAGATGCCCATCGACAATGTTCATCGGTGGAGTACCGATGAAGCCAGCGACAAAGCGATTCGCGGGGCGTTCGTAACACTCCTGCGCGCTCGCGTTCTGCTGCACACGACCTTTGTGCATCACGACGAGGCGATCCGCGAGCGTCATCGCTTCCTCTTGATCGTGCGTCACGTACACGATCGTTGCCGCAAGACGTCGATGCAGCATGCGCAACTCCGTGCGCGTTTCGATGCGCAGGCGTGCGTCGAGATTTGAGAGTGGTTCATCGAAGAGGAACACCTTCGGATCGCGCGCAATCGCGCGGCCAACTGCAACGCGTTGACGTTGCCCGCCCGAAAGTTCGCGCGGATAGCGGTGGAGCAACGCGTCGAGACCGAGCGTCTTGGAAACCTCGGCAACACGCGCAAGGATCGCTTGCGATTCGTCTCTTCGTGCGCTGCCCGCGCCGGTCAGTGCCGCGATCAACCCACTTCGGTGGGCGCGACGAGTTTCCAACCCAAACGCGATGTTCTGCGCGACGGTGAGGTGCGGGTAGAGCGCGTAATTCTGAAAGACAAACGCGATATCGCGATCTTTCGCAGGAACGTCGTTCACCAGCGTTCCGTCGATCTCGAGCGAACCTTCCGAGATCTCTTCGAGCCCAGCGATCATGCGCAAGGTCGTACTCTTGCCGCAACCCGATGGCCCAACAAGTACACAGAATTCGCCGTCTTTGATGCCGAGATCGACGGCATCGACCGCGCGGAAAGTCGCGCCTCCGTCACCGGTGTAGACCTTGCCAACTTTGGTGAGCGTCACATTCGCCATCGCGGATACCTCAGCCTTTCACCGCGCCACGCGCAAGACCTTCGACGAAGGTCTTCTGCGCTGCGATGAAGAGAACGATGCAGGGAATCATGGTGAGCACCGAAAGCGCCATCAGAAGATGCACGTCCTCAAGCCCGCCGTATTGGTTCTTGAACCCGTTGAGGGCGACCGCGAGTGTCGCTGATTCATCGGAGTGCAAGTAGATAAGCGGCCCGAGGAAGTCATTCCACGTGCCGATGAACGTAAACACCGCGCAAATCGCTGTCACAGGACGACAGAGCGGCAGAATGATGCGCCACCAAATCGCGATGTGTCCCAGTCCGTCGACGCGTGCGGCTTCGACAAGTGACTCAGGAATCTGCGCGATGAATTGTCGATACATGAAGATGAAGAACGCGTTGCCGAAGAACGCGGGCACGACGAGCGGCATGATCGTGTCGATCCAACCGAACTGTCGGAAGAGAAGAAAGAGCGGGATCATCGTCACTTGGCCAGGCAACATCATCGTGCCGAGCATGACGAGAAACAGCGGATTTCGCCCGCGGAAACGAAGACGCGCAAACGCGTAGCCGACGGCGCTCGATGAAACAACCGTGCCAAGGACGACGAGCACGGTGACAACGATCGAGTTCGCAAGCGCGTCGACGAAACCCATCCACGGCACGCTGCCAGTTTCACGCACGGCGTCGGCGTAATTCGCAAACTGCGGATTTGGCGGGAAAAGTGCGATGCCAGCACTTCCCGTGATTGCAGCCTCCGCACGTTGCGGTGTTTCGAGGCTGACGACCGCCATCCACCACAGCGGGAAAATGAACGCCGCCGTACCCATGATGAGTACAAACCAGAGAACAGCGTTGGTGAGCGGAGTGCGCTTCATTTCTTGAGGCTCTCGTAGTAAACGACACGTGCACTCGTACGCAGGATGATGGCGGTGAGCACAAGCACGATGACGAGGAGAATCCACGCCATTGCGCTCGCGTATCCCATGTCGTAGAGCTCAAACGCTTTGTTGAAGAGATAGAGGACGTAGAAGCGGGTGAGGTCGCCCGGTTCGCCGCCTGTCATCACAAATGCTTGCGTGAAGACTTGGAAAGAACCAATGACCGCCATGATCATGTTGAAGAGGATCACAGGCGAGAGCATTGGGAGTGTGACGCGGAAGAAACGTCGCACGGGGCCTGCGCCGTCGATTTCCGCGGCTTCGTAGAGATCGCGGGGAATCTGCTGTAAACCCGCGAGATACACCATCATCGAACCACCGACGATCCAGAAACTCATGATCGCAAACGCGGGCGGGCCGAAAAGTGCCGCGTCTTTCCCGAACCACTCAGGTCCCGGAATGCCGACGAGTTCGAGTGTGCGATTGAGTAGTCCGCCTTCGCTGTCGAAAATCCATCGCCACAGAATCGAGACTCCAACGCCCGCGAGCACGCTTGGCAAGTACCACGCTGCACGGAAGAACGCGATGCCGCGCACCTTTTGCGACATGACCACAGCGGCAAGCAGCGCGAGCAACTGGCCGCCAGGAACCGCGAGCGCGGCGTAGTACAACGTGACTCGGCAAGCCGTGTGAAATCTGCCGTCGCGCGCGAGAAGTTGCGCATAGTTGTCGGTTCCAACCCAATCAGCACCCGACAACGGCCCGATGCCTTTCCAATTCGTGAGCGAAAGCACGAGTGAAAGCAGGATTGGGAAGGCCATGAAGATGAGGAAGCCGAGCACCCACGGCGACGCGAACAGGAATCCCGCGCGTTCTTCGCGGCGCGTGTTTGCGCGCGATGGTCCGCTCAAGAAGAGCCACGCGATCATCGCGAGTACGCCTCCGAGAAGCGCGAGACCGATGATCGCGAAGGTGTTCCAAGCCACAGGTTCGGGTCGCACGCCGCCCGGGACAAACGCGACGTGTGCGTTCCATTTCTCGTTGAATTGTTCGACCGCTTGCGCGATCGTGAGGTCGCCCGTCTTCAGGCCTTGATCCATCGTTGAACCGAGAATTTGTTCAAACGTCGGATCGGCGGGCCAGCCGACGACAACCGATTCGGGAATGGCATCGAGATAGCCTTGGTTGTTCGCAGGCGGCAAAGTCGCATCAAGAAACGCGCTGCTTTCCGCGACCGATTTCATCGTGGGAATCGCAAGGCCAAGCCGAGCGTTCGCCGCTTGACTCTTCGCGTCGGTCAACCACTTGATGAGTTTCCACGATTCCTCGGGATGTTTCGTGTCGCGCGCCATCGACCAACTGACGGTCAGCACGCAGTTTGCTTCTGCGCTCCCTTTTGGAAGCGGCGCGAAGTCCCACTCAAAACCGTTCGGTTCGCCGGGCTTCGGGATGTTGCGGTAACTCGGCACGACCCAACGGCCAAACGGGCCCGCCATGCCGACTTTGCCGCCGAGAAACACGCTCGCGCCCGTGGCGATCTTGCTCTTGCCGCTCGTCAGTGTGTTCTCTTCGTTGTGACGCCACGCGCGCAGACGCTCAAGCGCGGCGAGTGAGTTTGGCTCGGCCACGCGAATGTTCTCGAGATTGTCGTCGATCGCTTCGCAGCCTTCCGTGCGCAAGTAGGTGCGCACCATCACGGGCCACGTGACGAACTCGCTGCCGGTGATTCCGGGTAGTTCACCGAGTTTGCGCGCGGCCGCGATGTAGTCGTCCCATGTCCACGAGTTCGATGGAAACTCAAGGCCCGCTTGGCGAAAGAGATCTTTGTTGTAGTAGAAGCCGACCGTCGTGAAATCTTTCGGGATGCCGTAAAGCGTGCCGGTACCGACGCGACTCCCATCAAAGCGAAAGGCATCGACGGTTTGTGGATAGAACGCGGTGAGGTCGAGCGCAGTTGTGTCGCCTGACTTTCGCGCGGCTTCTTCGCGCGCGACGAACTCGTCGATTCCGCGAAGAAGATCGAGGCTCGCGAAGTTCGCCACGCGCTCATAGCCAACGTAGAAGACGTCGGGCGCTTCGCCCGCGGCCATCATCGTTTGAAGTTTTGTGTAGAAGCTGCCTGCGTCGCCAGGGTTCAAGCGCTTCACGCGCACGCGAGGATTCGCAGCTTCAAAAGCGCGCAGCGAATCTTCGACGATCTTGTCTTCTTCCTGTCCGCCTTCGCCAGACCAGTGCATGACGGTGAGCACGATGTCGTTCGCATCATGCTCGCCCGAGGTCGCGGTGCGATAGATCACGCGAGCGAACGCAGCGACCACGAGCGCGATCGCGATCAATGCCAGACCGAGGCGAATGAATCGTCCGATCTTTCTCGCGGGCGTTGCAGGGATCTCCGAGGAATCCGACATGGGCGGCGAGTATAAATGAACCATGCGTTTCTTCCTGCTTTTGGCGCTGCTCGCAGCGAGGTTTGCCGCGGGTGCGTATGCGTCGGTCGGATCACCGCCGTCGATTGAGGTCGTTTCGATCGCGCCTGCGCGGTCCAAGGTGACGTTTTCGTATCGACCCGAGCGTGCAGAGGCGAAGGTCTTCCTCGCGGGTGAGTTCAACGGATGGAATCCCACGCGGACGCCGATGGAGCGCATGGGTGACGGCTTCTGCCGAGCGACGATCGAACTCGCGGACGGCCGATACGCCTACAAGTTCGTGGTCGACGGAAAGTGGATCGCCGATCCCGCGAACGACGCTCGCGAGCCCGATGGGCACGATGGCTTCAACTCGGTGTGTGTGATCGGCCGAGAAGTAAGCGAGAAGCCAACAGAGCAGCGTGTGGTGGATGGATTCGACACGCCCGATTGGGCGCGTGATGCGATTTGGTACCAAATCATGCTTGATCGTTTCGCGAACGGCGACACGACGAACGATCCGCCGAACACGCGGCCGTGGACAAGTGCGTGGCGTGCGACGAGCCCTTGGGAAACCGCGAATGGGCAGACCTTTTGGGAGTGGTCCGTGTTCAACCGTCACTACGGTGGCGATCTTGAGGGGCTGCGCGCGCGCATTCCATACTTGAAGTCGCTTGGCGTGAACGCGATCTATCTCAACCCCGTCTTCGAGGCACCGAGCCACCACAAGTACGACGCGACGAACTACGTCCACATCGATGACAACTTTGGATCAAAGGGTGACGCGGAAATGTCGGCGGCGAACGAGGATCTTCTCGACCCGTCGACGTGGGGCTTCAATCAGAGCGATCGACTTTTTCTCGAGGTACTGCGCGAGCTGAAACTCGCGGGATTTCGCGTGATTGTCGATGGCGTTTTCAATCACGTCGGTGACACGCATGTCGCATTCAGCGATGTGCGCGGGCGCGGCGCGACGGGCAGCGAATCACCGTACGCAGACTGGTTCGAAATCGAGAGTTTCGAGCCATTTGTCTATCGCGGTTGGGCGGGATTTGGGCAGTTGCCCGCGTTTCGAAAGTCGGATGACGGGCTTGCGAGCGCAACGCTGACGAAGCACATCATGGATGTGACGCGACGCTGGATGGATCCGAACGGTGATGGTGATCCATCCGATGGTGTCGACGGTTGGCGACTCGATGTGCCGAACGAAGTGCCGATGGGCTTCTGGCGCGCGTGGCGCGATGTGGTGAAAGCGACGAACCCCGATGCCTACATCGTCGGCGAGATTTGGAAGCGCGCCGATGCGTGGCTCGACGGCAAGACTTTCGACGCGGTGATGAACTACCCGTTTGCGCAGGCCGTCGTTTCGTGGGTTTCGGGCGATCTCAAGCCGAGTGAACTCGACGCGCGTCTCGCGACGCTTCGGCTTTCCTATCCCGAGCAAGCGAGCGCAGTCCTGCAGAATCTCCTTGCAGGACACGACACCGATCGCCTCGTTTCGATGATCGCGAATCCCGGTCGCGGCTATGACCAAGCGAACAGCGAGCGGCCTGGTTCGCGGTACGACGGCGCGCGGCCCTCGCCCGACGCATATCGCCGCGCGCAGTTGGCGGTGCTCGTTCAAATGACGTACGTCGGCGCGCCGATGGTCTGGTACGGCGACGAAATCGGGATGTTTGGTTCCGACGATCCCTTCTGCCGAAAGCCGATGATTTGGCCGGGTCTCGGGGCTTTCGAGGACCCTGACGAGCGTATCGATGAGGCGCATCTTGCCGCGTATCGCGCGATGATCGCGCTGCGATCTGCGTCGCCCGCCTTGCGTCGCGGCGCGTTCCGCACGCTTGCCGCCGATGACGCGCGCGATACTTGGGTCTTTGAACGCGCGCTCGGCGACGAACGCGTGATTGTCGCGCTCAACGCCTCGGCGAACGCGCAGGAATTCGTGCTTCCCGATGCCGAGTGGCAGGGCTTCGACTGGACGGTGGCGTACGAAACACCGCAGGTCGCGACGAAGACGTCAACGGAGACGTCAACGAGCACGTCAGCGAACCCGTCAACGAACACCGGCACCGACCCCGCGTCCGCTGCAGCGACGCCAGCAGTCGGCGCATTGCAATCGCCAAAATCGCTTTCGGCGCCGCTCCCACCGAAGGGTGGACGCGTCTTCCGTGGAACACGCAAGTAGTTGTTCGCAGTTGCAAAGAGTGTGTATCACTACCGCCATGGCAACGTCGTCGCTCTCCACGCATCCTTTGCTTCAAACGCGCCGCGCAGGCGTCTTGCTCCACATCACCAGTTTGCCGTCGCCGTTTGGTGCAGGGGACGTTGGACCAAGCGCGTACGCCTTTGCCGATTGGCTTGCCGCTGCGGGCGTGAGCGTGTGGCAAATGCTCCCGATTGGGCCAGTTGGTTACGGCGACAGTCCGTACTCGTCGCCGTCGTCGTTTGCAATTGAGCCGACATTTCTCGCACTTGAACCGCTTGTCGAAGAGGGGCTTCTTGCGAAGTCAGACTTGAAGTTGCCCGCACGCGAAGCGGCGCGACTTCTTCGCGGCGATTGTGACTTCAACGCGAATCGCGCGTTCCGCATGTCGCGCGCGGCGAAAGCAGCCGAAGCGTTCGCTGCGAAAAACGGCACAAAATCAGCGGAATACAAGCGCTTTCTTGAACGCGCGACGTGGCTTCCTGCGTGGATCGACTTTGTCGCCGGAACCGACGCGAACGCGCGCGCGATGCACGCGTTCATCCAGTTCAAACTCGATGCGCAATGGGCGCAGTTGCGCGCGTACTGCGGAAAGCGGGGGATTGCGCTCATCGGCGACGTTCCCATCTTTGTCACCGCCGACAGCGCCGATGTTCGCGCGAACCCTGAACTCTTTCGCCTGCAGAAGAACGGTACCCCTGAAGTTTTGACGGGCGTTCCACCTGATGGTTTCAGTAAGGACGGGCAACTCTGGGGCCATCCGCACTACGCGTGGGATGCGCATCACAACGAGAAATTCGCATGGTGGATCTCGCGCATCGCGTGTGCGGTGGAGCGCTTCGATCTTGTGCGCATCGATCACTTCATCGGGTTTCACAACGCCTACGAGGTTCCCGCTGGTGCGAAGAACGCGCGCAAGGGCGAGTGGCGCAAGGCGCCAGGTCGCGAGCTTCTCACAGCGATGTCGAAGTGTTTCCCGAGTCTTCCGCTGATTGCGGAGGATCTCGGTGCGCTCACGCCGGAGGTCGAGGCGTTGCGTGATGACTTTGGCCTCGCGGGTATGCGCATTGTTCAGAACGCATTTTGGAGCGGAAAGTCTGGAGATATGCCGCACAACCACCCATTCCGCGCGGTGGTGTACTCGGGCACGCACGACAACGAAACGACGGAGCAGTGGTGGCGTTCTCAGAACGCTCAAGAGAAGGCGCGATTCCGCGCATATGCGGGCGACGGCGCGGTCCACGAAGCGATGAATCGCATTGTGCTCGCGTCGCCCGCCGCGCTCGCAGTGCTGCCGATGCAGGATCTCCTCGGACTCGGCCGCGAGGCGCGTATGAACCTTCCCGGAACCGCAACTGGAAACTGGAAATGGCGCATGCTGCCGGGTGCCGCGTCCAAGCGGTTGGCGGCGCGATTGCGCGCCATGATTGAGGCATCTGGCCGCGGGTGAGAGAAGCGCGGAGCGCGCTCTTTGCACGCGAAATCCACTATTCTCCCGCGAATGGCCGCGAAGAAGTCGAACAAGCGTTCTCTTGCAAACACTGCTCCCGCTGCGCATCGTCGCACGGTTGTGCCAGCACCGATCACGCCGGAAGATGCGCGGTCGCAACTTCGCGATCTTGCGATGAATCTTTGGTGGAGTTGGAACGAGATCGCGCGGCGACCGTTCGCGGCGCTTGATCCGGTGTTGTGGCACGCGACGAAGCACTCGCCGCTTGCGACGTTGGCCCATGCAGGTCCCGCGACACTCGAAGCAGCATGCGCGGAGCCTGGGTTTCGCCTTGCCCTCGCCGACGCGCGCGCCGCACTCTCGGAGGCAATGTCGGCGCGCACATGGTGGGATGAATCGCACGCGAAGTCGCATCCAGGTGCGCAGATCGCCTACTTCTGCTCGGAGTACGCGATCCATGAAAGTGTGCAGCAGTACTCGGGCGGATTGGGCGTCCTCGCGGGCGATCACCTCAAGAGTGCAAGCGATCTCGGTGTGCCGCTCGTCGCGGTTGGTCTTTACTACCGACACGGCTACTACATCCAGCAATTCGCAGACGACGGCACCACGAAGGTGCTCTATCCGGTGTACGACCGCGCCACGATGCCGGTCGTCGAAACGGGAGTCTCGATTGAGTGTCCGATCGGTGATCGCCATGTGCGCGCGAAGGTGCTGCGTATGGACGTCGGGCGCACGCGCGTGTACTTGCTCGACACGGATTTGGCGGAAAACGCGCCCGAAGATCGCTTGCTCACGGAAGGGCTTTACAAGGGCGAACCGGATCTTCGGATGCGTCAGCAAGTATTGCTCGGCGTCGGCGGCATGCTCGCGTTGCGCGCGGTGGGAGTCGCACCGACGAAGATCCACTTGAATGAAGGACACGCGGCGTTTGCGGCGATTGCGCTGCTGGCAGAGTTCCGCGCGCAGGGTTTGTCGCACGAGGCGGCGATCAAGCGTGTTCGCGAGCGAACGGTGTTCACGACGCACACGCCTGTTGCTGCTGGTCACGATCGATATGGCATCGACATGGTTGCTGCGGCGCTGCGTGAAACCCTCGCGAAGGGCGGCATTTCTCGCACGGAACTCGAAGCGCTTTCGCGCGAGCGACCAGACGACGCGAAAGAACCCGTCTGCATGACGGTGCTTTGTTTGAAGCTCGCGGAGAAGGTCAACGGAGTTGCGAAGTTGCACGGTGCGGTGAGCCGCGAGATGTGGAAGTCGGTGTACGGCGCGAAGAAGGCGAAGGATGTTCCGATCGGTCATGTGACAAACGGCATCCATGTCGCGACGTGGCTCGATCCGCGTGCTGCCGAGTTCTGGCGTACGGCGTGCGGCTTCGATCCGCGCGCGGCAACGGCGCGCAACAAGGGTTGGAAGCGCGCGGAAGCCGCGGATCCTGCGGCATTTTGGTCGATGCGCACGACGCTCCGCACGTCGCTCGTGCGATTTGCGCGTGAACGCCTTGCGCGTGCGGCTGAGCGCCGCGGCGAAGGGCCGATGGCGATCGACGAGATGCTTCGTTCGATGGACCCAAACGCGCTGACGATCGGTTTTGCGCGGCGATTCGCGACCTACAAGCGCGCGCCGCTGCTCTTCACCGACGTCGAACGGCTTGCGAAGATTGTCGGTGACGCAGCGCGTCCTGTGCAGTTCATCTTTGCGGGCAAGGCGCACCCACGCGATCTCGGCGGACAGGCGTACGCGCGCAAAGTGTTCGAAATGACGCGCCATCCAGCGCTGCGCGGGCGCGTCTTCCTGATCGAGGAATACGACATGGAAGTTGGACGCGCGCTTGTGTCGGGCTGCGATGTGTGGCTCAACAATCCGATTCGTCCACACGAAGCGAGCGGTACGAGCGGCATGAAGTGTCCGATGCACGGCGGCATCAACTGTTCGATTCTCGATGGTTGGTGGCCCGAAGGCATCGTTGGTCTTGATCCGAAGGCGCGCGGCGTGAAGGGCATGATTGCAAGCAACGGCTGGGCGATCGGTCGCGCAGATGATGAAGCGTTCAACGAGGCCGACGCGCATGGCGCTGGCGAAGCGCGCGATTTGCGCGATGCTGCAGCGTTGTACGAGTTGCTCGAGAAGTCGATCGTGGCAGAGTTCTATGACCGCGGCCGCGACGGGCTTCCAAAGAAGTGGATCAAGCGTGCGCTCGCCAGCGCCGCGACTGTTCCTGATTTCTTCTCAACACACCGCATGGTGGCTGAGTACGTCGATCGCGCGTACGTGTTTTGAGCGGTCGTGATTTTCGCGGTCACCGCTGCGGCGGCGACCTTTGGTGCGATCCACGCCAGAGCGAGCAAGTTGCGAAGTAGGTTGCGAGCGCTCAGGTTTTTCGCGGTCACCGCTGCGGCGGCGACCTTTGGTTGTGCCCTTCGGAGTGAATCCTCAGGGTACTGGGTTGTTGATCGTGATTCGCGGTTGTTGCTGATACGAGCGCGGAGCAAAGCGAAGCGCGAGAGGATGGTGTTGGACCGCGCGCGACGTTTCGTGTGGCATCACCTCTGGTGATGGCGACGCGCGGTTCATGCGTCAAACGCAACGACGGCGGATTTGCACGCCGAGGGTGCACCTAGATTCAGCCACTACCGCCTGCTTCGCAGGGGGTAGTGCCACACGGTACGACGATCGACGTCGACATCGATTGCTCAAGCTTCGCTGCGCTCCGCTTTCGGAAACGACCACCGAATCACGCGAAAGCGAGCAAAAGCGGGCCTCTGAAGCGAAGCTTCAGCAGCCCGCCAGTTGCGAGCACTCAGGTTTGTCGCGGTCGCCGCTGCGGCGGCGACCTCTGGTGCGATCCACGCCAAAGCGATCAAGTGCTCGCCCCTGCCTCGCTCCTCACTCTGCTAGGACCTACGACGCGAAGGCCGAATCAAGCCCCCAAGAAGCAGAATCGCTGCGGGCGGTGTTGGCACTGGATTGCCGAAGGAAAAACTCTTGAGATACCCCCTGATGTTGTCGCCTGGATTCCAAGCGCCGTAAATCAATTCCACACGGACGATCTGTGCTGTTCCGACCACCCCGTAGAATGAGGGCCGATAGTCGGGAAACTTTCCTTGGCCGCCGATCAAGAAGCTGCCGGTTCCGTCAGCATAGTGGGTGCGGATTCCGACCGCGTTTAGCACCGCACACTCGATCGCAAAGGATGTTGCCGGCACCGTCACATCGAATGCGATGTAATCGCTCCCTGTTCGTAACGCGCGGGTCGAAGGATCCACGCCCCAGGATTCTGCGAGGTTGTAGCCATAGTTGCTCTCATCGCCTGTGACGACGCCAATTCCGCCCCACATCTGTGTGAACCGTACCCCTTGATCTTCCCAGTAGTCATAACTCGGATACGTAAAGTAGCCGAGCGGGGCGTCCGAAGTCTCGAAGGAACTGAAAGTCGCCTCACCTTGCGCCGCCATCCACGACTCTCGGTCGTAGTAGGGTGGGTAGATCTGCGCGTCAGCACTACGAGCCGCTGCGAGGAACAGAGTCAAGAACGCCATTGCGCGAATCAACTTCGATGCGCCGTTGGGGAACAACCTCGAGATCGTGAAGGTCGTGTGCATTGATTTTCTCCAAAGCGTTGCGTGCAAGGCCCCCATACCGCGTGATGAGGATTGCGGAATCTTCCGATGCTTGTGTCTTTTCTCCATAAGTGTGAATTCGGAGACCCTGCATTGCATTTACATCATGACAGGTTTACCTGCAATTCATCAATGATCTTCCCCAAAGTTTTGATTCGATTCTGCGGCGATTTGCTTTGGACACGTCGACCTCCATCGAGCGTGGAGGCTGGCGGGAGAGGGAAGCTATGCACTTAGGCTCAGATCGTTGACGCTTTTGCGCAGGAGTGGAGGTGCCATCGGATCGCCGATCGCCTGCATGAAGGCGGCGTTCGCTTGCGTCATCGACTCCAAAGCGAGCGAAAGCGGCGGACGCGGCGTAGCCGCCCCGCCGCCAGTCGCGAGTGCTCATGTCTGTCGCGGTCGCCGCTGCGGCGGCGACCTTTGGCGCGATCCACGCCACAGCGAGCAAGTTGCGAAGCAGGTCGCGAGCGCTCAAACAAGCGGATCCGGCCGATAGATCTTCGTGTCGAGTGCCCACACCTTGTCGCTCCATTCGCCGCCGCCGGCGAACTCGCGCTTCGCAGCACTGATCGATGCTTGGCTCTTCGCGTCGAGATTGTCGAGCATCGCGACGAAGACCGCCTCTGGCGTCGCGGGCGCCTTCGCTGCGCCGTGCTCAGGTAAACCGTGATGGGAAACCAGAATGTGCTGCAGAACGCGCAGCGTTTCGCCCGGCAACTTGTCGCCCCCGCGCGCCGCGGCAGCAGCCTTGATTTGCAGCCACACCGCACCACGCACGACGTGCCCGACAAGCTGACCTTCGGTGGTGTAGTTGAATCCTCGCTCCCACTCGAGTTCAACGGTCTTCGCGAGATCATGTGCAAAGAGCGAGAAAAGGACGATGTCGCGATTGAGCGATGGATACAGCGGCAGCATGCGATCTGCGAGCTCCATCAACTGATGGGTGTGCTCAAGCAATCCGCCAATCCAACCGTGGTGCACACTCATCGCAGCCGGCGCCGCGCGGAAATTCTCCATCAATCCTTCGTCGGAGAGGTACTGCTCGGCAAGCGCACGCATCGCGGGGTGCGCCATCGAACGGAGGAGTTCACACACGCGGGCAAACATCGCGTCGACATCTTTCGTCGTCGACGGCAGCAACGCGCGCATCTCTTCGATCGTCACCTCGCGCGGCTCGATTTGCTCGATGATCAACTGCAATTGACCTTGGTAAGCCTGCGTCGAACCGCGGAGAAACACAAAGCCCGCGTTCGCGATCGCGTCGAACTGCGCTTCTTCAAAACTCCACGCGCGCGCCGTGATCTCACCGCTCGCATCCCGCACCATGCACTTCAAATACGGCTTATTCGTGCGCGTTTGTGCAAGTTGCGGATTGACGATCGAGTAAACGCCCTCGATGTAGGTGCGGTCTTGCAGCGTCGCGATGCGCTGATGATCCTGATTCATCGTTGATTCTTTCTCCGCCTCAATCTTTATCTCGAGTTCTCTCTCGAACTCTCTTTCGAGGTCTTTCTCGAACTCTCTCTTGAGGGCGAAGGGCCAATGTAGCCGACCCACGGCATCGCGACGACGCGTTCACGCGCTTCGCATGGCATGCATCGCATCAGGAACGAGATCGGCAATTTCATGGGCGAGAAGGCCCGCATCTCCATGCGCCGCAG
>JBJOHQ010000039.1:0-4920 GCA_046047595.1 Planctomycetota bacterium
CGAGATACGCCATCACCACGCCCGCGATTGTCGCGAGCAAGTTCACTGCGCCATCGATCTGTGCGATGCGGCGATACGACAGATCGAGTCGCATCCGCGAGTTCGAAATCACAAGTACCGAATCGGCCAACGGTCGCAGCGCCACGATCAGGACGAGAAATGCAAGGCCGGGCTTGTCACTCAGTCGTTCCAGTGGAATCGCGGACGCTGCAAGCAGGACAAAGAGCGCCCACGCGGCCATCCACGCAACGCGTCGTGCAGCCCCCGACGATTCGTCGAAGCGCTTTGGCTCGGCGAGAAGCACATCGCCCATCACAAATGGTGCCACGGCGAAGAAGAATGGACCGAGGCTGACCGCGAAGTTCGCAAGACCAAACTCTGCAGGGTCGAGCAACCGCGTCAACGCCCACATGGCAAAAATCGTGACCAACTTGTTGGCCACGATTTGTGCGGTTGTCCATGCTGATCCACTCGCGGCCGCGCTTGCATAGCCCGTGTCCGAGCGCGCGGAAACGGTTGCATGCGATTCTTCTTCGCGCGATCCGGTCATCGCGTCAGGCGCGGGCGAGCCGCGGTCCCATCTCGCGTTCAAAGGCGCGCATCGCGTCACGGGTATCGACACACAACTTCGCGTTGCGTGCGATCACACCGTAATCCATCTTCGAGTGCGCGGTCGAGATGAGCACGCAGTCGTAGCCTGCGATTGTTTTGTCGTCGTATGACACCGACGTCATCTTGAGATCGTGCTTGCGGCCGGCCCACGTTGCTGGCACGAGTGGATCGTAGTAATCCACTTGTGCGCCACGCGCCTTGCAGAGCTCGATGAGTTCGAACGAGGGGCTCTCGCGCACGTCGTCGATGTCCGCCTTGTACGCGAGACCAACCACGAGAATTCGCGAGCCCTTCATGGGCTTACCCTGATTGTTGAGCGCCTCAGCGGTGCGATCGACCACATAGTGTGGCATCGAGGTGTTGATCTCACCTGCGAGTTCGATGAAACGAGTTGAGTGACCGTATTCGCGCGCCTTCCACGTGAGGTAGAAGGGATCGATCGGGATGCAGTGACCACCAAGGCCGGGTCCGGGATAGAACGGCATGAATCCGAACGGCTTCGTGCCTGCAGCGCGAACAACATCCCACACATCGATATCCATCGCGTCGAGCACGACTTTCATCTCGTTCACCAACGCGATGTTGACGGCGCGGAAAATGTTCTCAAGCAACTTCGCACTCTCGGCGATTTCGGCGGTCTTCACTGGAACAACCGTCGTGACACCCTTGCGATAAACCGCTGCAGCCAATTCAGTCGAGGCGTCGTCCAAACCACCGACGAGCTTCGGAATCGTGCTCGTCGAGTGCGACTTGCGACCTGGATCTTCACGCTCAGGGCTGAAGGCACCGAAAATCTCGCTGCCGATTCCAAGCGTCTTCGCGCGATCACCCGCTGCTGCCATGATGGCTGGCATCATGTCATCACGCGTCGTACGCGGATACGTTGTCGATTCAAGAATGATCAACTGGCCAGCGCGCAGCGTCTTACCGATCGCTTCAGCCGTTTGAAGGATGTAGGAGATGTCTGGCTCCCAGTGCTTCCCAAGCGGGGTCGGGACGCAGATGATGATGACATCAGCTTCGCCAAGCCGACCGAAATCAGTCGTACCTTCGAAGCGCTTCGAATCGCGCAAGGTCGTGATGAGTTCATCGCCGAGGTGCACGAGATAGTTGCGACCAGCCTTAATCGCATCGATCTTTCCTTGATCGATGTCGAAACCGAGGATGGGAAGACCGCCTTGGTGCAAAGCATGCGCAAGCGGAAGCCCGACGTAGCCGAGGCCGATGACGCCGATCTTTGCTTCACAGCGCTCAATGCGGGCGAGGAGGTTCGACGCGATGCTGTTCATTGCTGCGGTCATGTCTGTTCCTTACGTTCCATCGAAGCGATGCTCTGAAGAGCTCGCGAATCGGCCACTCTATCGGCGTGTTGGTTGAAGTTCGTCAGAAGGAATTGGGACTCTTTCGCGAACTTTGTGTGTTCTCATCCGGTTATTGAGACCCGCGTGCGTGTCTCGCGTGCTTCGGCGCTCGAGGGCGAAGCGATCGGCAATTCCTGCATGGTCGCGGCTGAACGATTCTCTTTCGCGAGCTCTCCGAGGCAGAGACTCCAAGTCTCGCGCTCGAAGCGAAGGAGCGACAGAACCTCGTCCACCTTCGCCGCATCGCGTTCGGAGCTTGCCTCGATGAGGAGTCGGTAGAGATAGGTGTACAGCGCGTTCAAACGCTGGCAGAGTTCAGGTGCTTGTTCAGGACGAAGCGCATTGATCAATTCCATGAGAATTGCCTGCGTTTTCGTCGTGCCGTCGAAGCTCATCTCGAAGTTACGCGTTTCGTAGCCGCGCTTTGTTTGCTCAGCGAAACGAATCGCGCCGTCAATGAGCATGAGCCGGAGTTCCGCGGGGCTCGCGGTCATCACTTTCGTGCGGAGATACGCTTGAGGTCCGGAAGAAGTCTGCATAGCCATCGGCTCTTTGATCGGCGGTTCTCGTCGCCGACTTTCGTTGCGCGAACGACGTATCTCAGGATCATTGGGGAGTTCAAATCACTACATCTCGCGTGTGCATTAGCCCAGCAACGAGACGTTTGCAGAAAGCGCGCCGAGCGACGACTGCTGCGTCTGCAGTTTGGCCAGCGCCGACTCCATCGCCGCAAACTGCGCGACGTAGCGTGCGCGCTTTGATTCCAGGCGCGCGTCGTAGCGATCGAGTCGTTCCTTCAAACCATCGAGCTGCTCTTGCATGCCGCGGTCGGCCACGGTTGTGACACCGTCCACGGAGTTCGTCAGCTTCTTCAGCAGCTGGTCGAAGAGATCTCCGAAACCAAGTTTCGAGTACGACGTTGTCGTTTGCTCAACGGTGACGCCCGCAACGGGTGAGTTCGATGAAGTTGCTTGGATCTCGAAGGCGGTGAAGAGTTCTTCCACCGCAGCAGGGTCGAGGTCGTACGCGGTTCGGAACTTCGCTTCGTCAAACTGCAACTGCCCTTCTTTTCCGAAGCGAATGCCAACCTGCGAGAGATAGCGATAGCGACCTTCCACACCCTTCGCCGGACCCTGCGCGGTTTGAATGATCTGCTGACGGACGCGCGCGACGACGGGGTTTCCGAGCAGCGGGCCCTTCTTCTTTGTTTCTTCGTCGTACTTGTCGTAATCGCCGATGCGGCCAAGCGCGTCGTTGATGGTCGTAACCAACTGCTTCACACCGTCGACCATTCCGACGACGTTGCGGGCCACATCCACTGTGACAGACGCTCCGGCCTTCTTTGCATCGACTTCTAAGCCCGACACGACGTCTTTGAATGTATTCGCCGAACTCGTGTACAGAAACGCCGTTGCCGGATCGCCAGTTCCGAGGAAGAGCGATGCATCAAGGCCTTCGCTTGTGCGCACCATGCCAAGATCGATCGATCCGGTGTCCATCAGGAGTTGGCCGCGCGATCCGCCCACCGTCGAACTGATGCTCAATCGGAACGGCTGCGTGCCGCTGCCTGCGTTCACGATCGACGCTGCAACTGGAATCTTCGCTTCGTTCAACTTGCGAACGACATCGACAAGCGTGTCTGTCGTTTCGAGGTCGACGGTCTTCTCGAGCGAACCAACGAGATTCGCGCCGGCGGATGTCGCTTGTCCAGCGAGACCAAGTCCCTTGGCGACAGCACCGCTGACATCTGCGACTTTGATCGCAGTCGACGGCGTGCCGGTGTTCGTATCCACCAACTCGATGCCGTCACCTGTGGAGTTCAAACGCGCTTCAACGAACAAGCCGCGCGAATTGATTTCGCTGATGACGTCATACACCGTCGTCGCGCTTGCATCGATGTCCACGATCGAACTATCACCGCTTGAATCGGTGATGCGGAATGTGCCCGTACCGACGCCCTTGCCAAACGCGAGTGATGAGAGCTTCGTGCCGAGTGCGAGGTGTTGGCGATCGAGATCTCCGCCACGAATGACATCGCTCGACACTGAGGCAGCAAGGCCAAGAGTGGTCGCTGCACTACCAGAGATCGACAATGTTCCGTTGCCGTCACCGATATCGCGCGCAAGTAACCCACGGCCGCTATCTGAAACTTCGATTCGGACATCGACGCCGTTGTTCTTCGCTTCAGTGTTGATCGCGCGAACAAGTCCCGCAACCGTGTCGTGTGCTGCGAAGTCTGTGAAGTTGAACGTACCGCCATTGCGATCCGTGAGCGTGAGTGTGCCGGGTGTATCGATGCCGCTCCCACCAGCGAGACGCGACAATCGCACGGTGCCGACTGCGGCCGACACGCGCGATCCCGTGATGGATCCAGTGCCAGACAATCCGAAGAGGCCGAGATCGCGCGCGGTTCGCTCACCAACCGTTGTGCCAAACGAAGAACCGTCCGTTGTTCCTGCGAGCACTTCAACGGTCGATCCACCAGCGACTGAGAGCGCGAGGCCTGTTCCGCCCGCGGCGATCGCGGCCGTCACCGCGCCAGACGTTTGATCGTTGATTCGTGCGATGATGTCCTCAATCGTCGACGCGCGTGGCGTTGCGACTTTGTTTCGCACGACGCTTCCAGTGAGTGTCGTTGGCCCTGTGTCAATCGCGCCAGTGAAGATGCCGAGATCCTTCGCAGTGCGATCAAGATTCGGTCCTGTACCAAGAACTTTCACAGGACCCGTGCCGCCTGTGTTGTCGGTCACGACGAAACCCTTTCCATCACCGCGCAGTGACACCACAACCTGTCCAGCACCAAGATCGGCTTCAAGTTCGGAGTTGATGCGCGTCAGCATCTCCCCCACTGTTTCCACTGCTTCATCTTGCACTTCACCATCGACAACGACTGCACCAAGATTGACTCCGACCGTGACACCAGTCGATGTCACAATCTTGAAGTCAT
>JBJOHQ010000040.1:0-4434 GCA_046047595.1 Planctomycetota bacterium
CGCGGCCAACGCGTGCAGCGCGCGCGCGACGGAGCGATCTTGCCGCGCTCTGTCGCCACCTCGGAACCATGTCCGAAGCGGGGGTTCCGATCAGTGAGGCGTTGGCGAGTGCTGCTGAGGAAGGCGTTCGTCCAGAGTTTCGGCCGTTTGTGGCATGGCTTGCCGCGGAGGTCGAATCGGGCGTGCCGCTCTCAGAGGCGTTTGGTCGGCGCGGTCGCGAGGTGCCTGCGGTGGTGGTCGCGCTGACGCGTGCCGCAGAATCCACAGGGCAACTCGGTCCGATGTTGCTGCGAGCGTCAGATCACCTTCGACGCGGCGAGCGGCTCGCCAAGCAAGTCCGCGCGGCTGCGAGCTACCCGTTCCTCATGTTGGGTGTCGGGGCAGTCGTCGTCATCGCGCTGCTCGTTTTCGTGCTTCCGCGTTTCGCCCGTATCTACGCGGACCGCGGCGCTGAACTCCCGTGGCCCACCCAACTCTTGCTCAGCGCAAGCGACGCGGTGAGGTCGAATGGACTCGTCCTCGGGCTTCTGGCGGCGGTTGCGGCAGTGTTTTTGTGGGTTTTGACCCGTTCCGATGCGTGGGATCGACTCATCGACCGCGTCCGTTTCGGTTTGCCCGTCCTTGGTCGACTCTCACGGATGGCATTTGTCGCAACAAGTTGTCGCACGTTGGCGACGTTACTTGCGAGCGGCATCCACTTGCTCGACGCAATCGCGATTTGTCGCGGGCTTTCGCGCTCGCCTCGTGCGGGTCGCTTTTGGGATTCGATTGACGCGCGACTCCGCGACGGTGGGACGCTCGTTGAAGCGCTCCGGGCCGAGACGCTCTTGCCCTCGACCGTGGTGTCCATGGTGTCAGCGGGCGAGCGTTCTGGTCGCTTGCCAGAGGTACTCGCGCGCGCGGCCGAGTTTGCTGAGGAGGATCTCGAAACGGCACTCAAACAAGCGACGAGCCTGTTGGAGCCAGTCTTGATTCTCGTCTTCGGCTCGGTGCTCGGCGCAGTCGCCATCGCGTTGCTCTTGCCGCTCTTCTCCGTTGCGAAGGTTGCGGCGGGTTAACCGCTCGACGGCGCGGCATGCGCTTTGGAGCAATCGAGCTTGCCGCGTGAAACTCCTCGCATGCAGTCATCCGACACGGGGCTGCCACTTTTGGAAGTCGCGTGGGAAGTTGCCTCGGAAGTCGCTCCGGCGTTTGCTTCGGAAGTCGCCGCGGAAGTTGCCTCTTGACGCGAGACCCGCGACTGCGGTTATCTTCCGCGGGTCGCCATGGATGGTGACAGGAAGGACGGGTCATGACTCGCCAGGATCGAGCTGAAGTCTCCCCGAAGGTTACGTGTGTCGAAGGTGGCGCCACCACGCTCGCGCAAACTTCGCCGTCGCAAGCACGCCACGGAAACGTCGTTTCAGAACTGATTCGTGAACTCACGCGGCGTGAGCGCCTTGTGCTCATGCTTCGCTACACCGAGGAACTCACGGTGCACGAAATCGCAGCAGTCCTTGAGATTGCGTCGACCGAAGTCGAACGCATGCTCGAGAGTATTGCGGAGCGCGTGCGTCGAAAGGTGACGCCGGTGTACGGGCGACCTCAAGCGCGATTCGCGTAATCGCGCGGCATAAAGCTCGTTTTCGCGCGGCGATGAAGTTCGCACGTCTGTTTGCGTCGCGAAATCGCGCGTGATGTCTCGTGATGATTTGCGATGACTCGCGATGACTTGCGATGACTCGCGCTGTCATGCGCTGTCATGCGCGGTGTCGCGCTGTCATGTACCCCACGCGGCGAGCAGCAGCGAAAGATCTGCTGCGCCGACGATGCCGTCGCCATCGAGGTCAGCGTTGCTGCCAGCGGTTCCCCACGACGCGAGAAGGAGTGACAGGTCCGCCGCAGCGACGGCGCCATCGCAGTCGAGGTCTGCGGGGGCGCACGAGGTTGTTGTCACTTCGATGTCGAGCGTGGCCGCGCCAACACCGCTAAAGACGACCACAGGATTTTCGCGGCAGTAGAACTGCGGGTAGTTCCCGCCCTGTTGCACGACTTTCGTCAGCGAACTCACAGTCAATCGCACGCGCCCGGCGTTGATTGCCTCGCGCAAATACTCCTGCACGTCGGCGCGGTTCACGTCGAGTTCAAACCGCATGGTGGTTCCCAGCGGCACGAGTTCGCCCGGCTTCAGCCCATCGATGGTGCCGACTGCAAACGGCGAAGGCGTGATGCGGTTGCGCACGGAGTTGGAGATGTCGCTCCATGTTCCAGAGGCATTGCGTGCGATCGCGAAGGCATTTCGAACACTCGGATTGAGCGTATTCGCGCCCACGGGAGCGAAGGGCGAGGTCTCATTCCAATTCATCAATGTGAAGCCGTTGCGGAAACCGACTCCGAAGATCTCGATCGGTTGACCGGGGTCGGCGTCCGCGACATAGTCGGGATCGCTCTCAGGTAGAAACGCCGTGTATGGATCCACCGTGTTGTCGTACTCGACGATGAAATCGTTGGCGTACGTCAGGGTGAGGGTGCACGCCACGACTTGGTAGGTCGAAACACCAAGCCCAAGCGGGATGTCAGCGGCGGTGTTGAACCCGACGATGAACTGTCCGTCACGATTGTCGAAGAGTTCGCTGGTCGGATCGTTTCCAAAAGTCGACGCGGTGATGCGCGAGCCAGGTGTTGGGTTGAAGGGGTAGTTCCAACGGTCGAGCGCAGGTGCACCATACGACTGGACGTAGGTATCGGCGAGTGCCGACGACGTTGCGAGCGATGGCACGAGCACTGGCACGAGCGTCGGAACAAGAAATGCGCAAATGGTGGCAAGGTTTCGGCGATTCATTCTTTGTCGCGGTTTCTCGCGGTTTCTCGCAGGTTCTCTCTGGTGCTCGCGGGTTCTCTGGGGTTCTGTCGAAGAGCCCGACCCATTTGGAACGCATCAGCCAGTTGGCAAGTTCGACGCGGGTCTTCTGAAAAACCAGAAGGTAGCCCGATCTCTCGCATCTTCGAGATGCAATCTGCTTCTGATGCGGGAAATTCGCAATTCATCGTCCCGTCCGCGTGTTTTCGGGCGTATGCCAAAGAGGTTGTGTGCGCGTGACGCGTCCGATGCTTGCTACAGTTCGCGCCCCGTCGGGCGACCTGTCGCGGCGTTTGAAGTTCTCGCGCCAGAACCCGTGTTTCATATGTCAATCTTCACCTGCACAAGCTCCATCAACGCACGAGAGTCGGCGCGCGTGGGCTGCGGCCGCGAAGCCCGAGCCCATCGATGCCCGCTGCGAAAGATCGCGGAGTTCGCGGGCTTCACGCTGGTGGAACTCCTCGTCGTCATCGCGATTCTCGCGCTCTTGGTTGCGGCGCTGCTTCCTGTGCTTTCGCGGCTTCGCGCGTCGAGTGAACGTGCGCGAGAGATTGCGGCTGCGCGCGATCTCGTTGGTGCTTGGACGCAGTACGCGCAGGATTCCAATGGTGCGCTGCTTCCAGGCTACAAGTCGGGGCTTCCTGCCTACGACGCGCAGCGCAACCCGATCGCCGAGCAAACGATTGGCGTCGCAGCGCACCGTTGGCCGTGGCGGCTCGCGCCCTACCTCGGTCACGATTTCAATGCGCTGTACGTTGGCGATCACGAGCGTGTGCTGCGTGAACTCGAAACGAGTGACTACTCGAACTATCTCTATCAAACGAGCGCGTTTCCAAGCTTCGGATTGAACAGCGTGTGGGTTGGTGGTGACGAGAGTTTCGGTGGTTTCAACAGCGCGTTCCTTGGCCTCTTCGGCAAGTTCTACGTCACGCGGTTGTCAGAGATTTCGCGGCCTGCGCAACTGGTGGTCTTCGCAAGTGCGCGTGGGCAAGAGGCGTCGCCCGGCGGTGATGTTGGGCCTGTGACGGAAGGCTACTTCCGCATTCGATCGCCCTTCTTCGATACGCGAACGTGGGCCGCGCAGTACAGCGATGAAGATCCTGCGTCGTGGGGAAATCTCAGTCGCCGCAACATGGGTGAAATCGTGACCGGCTTTGCGGATGGTCACGCAGAATCACTGACGCCCGAAGCGATGGACGACATGACACTTTGGTCAAACGGCGCGACATCCAAGAATTGGACGATCACGCCGGGCGGCGGTTGAGGTCATGGCGCTGCGGATCGCACGCGCCTTTGCGCATGTTGTCGCTGTTGCCGCGTGACATCACGCGATGCACAAGATGTGCGAGCGGAACAGCGGCGGCGAGAAATGCCGCGATCATTCCCGAGGCGTTGAGCGCATGCGGCGTTTGAAAGATGTGTTCAGCATGCGCCGCGACGAAGTATGCGGCGATCACGATCGGGAAACTGACGAGGAGGCTCGTGATGATCTGTCCGCGCACCGATCGCGCAAAGGGGGCCGCGATCAGCGCAGGGCAGGCAACAAGCGCGATCACGAGCACGCTTCCGACCGCTTCAAACGCCGCCACAATCGC
>JBJOHQ010000041.1:0-4580 GCA_046047595.1 Planctomycetota bacterium
CAGAGCGGCTCCCGGCGTGCGAGGAAACGCGCGCGCTGATTGCCGATCAGACGCGGCGCAACATCGTGCCGTTGTCCGATGGCTCCGCGCTGCGGCTCTCGATTGATGCGTTCAGTGAAGACGCTGCGGCGAATCTTTCAGAGCGCACAAGCCACGCGCGCGAGTTGATCCTCCACTGGATTGGCGCGTTTGGCTTTCGTGAAACCACGCGACTGGCACTCCACGATCTCGCTGAAGCGCCGATCATCGTGACAACCGCGACGGATGTCGTCGCGCCGCGTGCAAGTGACGCGGCGGGTCACATGAGTGGTCAGTCGACCGACGCTTCCACAGGTGCGCCAGCGAATGTACCGACGGATTCAAACATCGAGCCGCATGAAGAACGCGGCTTCGGTGTGTGGAAGGGTTCGCACAGCGAGATGATGGCGATGCTCGCTGCGCATCCTGAACTGCGTGTTCAAGATCCGACGTCGGCGATGACCGTCGCATCGCTCGCGCCGCTTCTGCCCCGAGCGCCGCAACTCATCGTGGATCTCTGCGCAGGCCGCGGAACCAAGACGAAACAACTCGCGGAACTCTTTCCAAACGCGACGATTTTCGCCACCGACCCCGACGACGCGCGCTTCGCAGCACTCGCCGAATTGCGGCACCGTCATCCAGGTATCAAGCCGCTCTCACCGCAGTCGGTCTTCCGCGAGGCCGCGGGCAAAGCGGATCTCTTGCTGCTCGATGTGCCGTGTTCGAACTCCGGCGTTCTCGCGCGCCGACCCGAAGCGCGTTACCGCTTCAGCAAAGCGCGAACCGCAGCGGTGATCGAACTCCAGCAGAAAATCGCAGACCCCGCGATCGGACTTGTGGCACCAGGTGGAGCGGTGATCTACGCAACGTGCTCGATTGAACGCGCGGAAAATGAGTCGCAGGTCAAACGGCTCGCGTCGCGATTCGGGCTCACGTTGGCGGTCGAGCGTTCGATCATGCCCGCAGGCTTGCCCGGCGACTCGCCGCGCGTCTATCGCGACGGCGGCTACCACGCACTTCTTTGGCGAACCTGAACCGAAATCCTGAACTGGATTCCTGAACTGGATTCATGGCCTGAGGCCCTGACCCGAAATCTGCGCGACCCGCGGATTCCGCCGCGCCCATCGCCACTTCAGACCTTGTTACCATTGCCCCTTCCGCTTGGGATTCCATCCGAGTTTCCATGCGGGATTCCACTTGTGAATTCCCGCGATTGAAGGTCTCCGCGCCATGCGCATTCTCGACATTCTCTCTCCGAGTTCCGTCAAGGTGCCGCTCGCCTCGACGGAGAAGCACCCGATCCTCGACGAACTCGTCGATGTCTTGGCGGCGAACGGACTGTGCCCCGACGCGGAAGCGGTGAAGAAGGCTGTCTGGGAGCGCGAGATGATTCGCACAACCGGCATCGGCATGGGACTCGCGATTCCGCACGGGAAATGCTCCAGCGTGCCCGGCTTGGTGCTCGCCATCGGCAAGCCCGCGCAACCCGTTGAATTCGGTTCGCTCGATAAGAAGCCCGTCGAACTGATCATCTTGCTCGTGTCGAACCCTGAGAAGAAAGACGATCACATTCAAGCACTCGGCAAGATCTCGAAGATCATGACGAGCCCTGAATTCCGCCAGCGCGCATACACCGCGAAGGATTCGATCGAACTCTTCGGTCTCTTCCGCGAAGCTGAGAGTTGAGTGCGCGCGCTCAGCGTCGCGCGTTTCCTCTCTCAAGTTCTTTCACGCGCATTTCGCCTGCCTTCTTGAGGAACGGACCTGCGTCTTTCACGCGGTCGGTTGCCATCAGCATTTCGCCGAGTTCTTGCATGAATCGCCACTCGTTTGGCGCGAGTTCGATAGCGCGACGGTAGTCCGCCTCGGCGGCCTCGAGTTGACCGAGTCCGAAATATGCAGCCGCGCGCGCGCGATACGCAAACGCGTTGTCAGGCGCAATCACGAGCGTGCGATCAATGAGCGCGATGCCTTCTTCGACTTCAGCGCGGTCGCCGGACTCCGTGAGGATCAACGAGAGTCGGCGCATGGCGTTGAGGTCATCTGGTCGCTTGGCGACAGCCGCGCGCGCGATCATGAGTGCGTCTTCACGGCGACCTTCATCGAGGAGCCACGTGACGAGTTCCTCGCGCAAGCCCTCCCATTCGGGGTGCTTTTGCCATTCTGCGTATGAAAACTCAAGCGCCTCTGGAAGGCGCCCGTCACCGCGCATGACGCGCGCGAGTGCGCCGGCGTCGTACTCGGTGAGACCTTCGCGTGCGATGCGCTCGCGAAGAATCGCTTCCGCGCGCTTGTAATCGAGCGTGACCGCCGAGAGCCACACGAGATTCGATTCAAGCGGGCGCGTCCACGGGCCGCGGAATCCAAAGCCCTCGGGCGCTGGAAGTGCAAACGCGTAGAACTTCTTCGCGCGCTCGGCTGCCGCGAGGATCGTTGGCTCTGGCTGCATGCGAGAGCCGCTGAAGACGACTTCTGGCGGCATTTTCACGCGCGAATTCGAATAGTCACCGAGTGCCATCGCGGCATTCAACGTGCCGATATACGCGAGGGCGCCGAGCGTGACTGCTGCCACAGCGGTGACGGCAATGCCTGCTCCGCGCACACGTCCTGCGCGACGAAGTTCAAAGCGATGAAGTCGCGCGTCGCGGCCTTTGAGCGCGCGATAGGCAAACCATGCGAGTGCTGTTGCCGTGATTGCGATCCCTGAGGCGAAGAGCAGCGGCACACCGATCGGGCCGCGCACAGCGAAGAACGTCGCAACCGCGATGAGTCCGAAGCCGATCTCTTCATTCCACGTGAGATCCCAGCGTGGTTCCTTGCGGGGCGCTGCGCTTTTCGCAAGAAACGCGGGCTTTCCGATGCCCACAAAGAGCGCGTTCTCTGGGCATGCGCTCACGCAGTCGAGGCACTTCATGCAGCCTTGGTCGACGACCATGCGGTAATCGCGCACTTCTTCGTGAATACGAACATTCGACGTGCACACCGCCGTGCAGTGACCGCACCCGCTGCACGCGTCGGTGACGCGAATACGCACGGGCGAGAGTTCATCGAGTGGCGCAAAGAAGCCGCCGTACGGACAGCCGTATGTGCAATAGCCTTTCGCTCCGAGGAGATAGACCGTCGCGAATCCGCAGACGAGTAGAAACGGCACGCCCATGAGGAAGCCAGGGAATGTCGCCCAGAAATCGCTGGTGGTGAATTCGGCCGTGAAGCCAGGCCACTCTAACTCGGGCCGAGTGAATGGCGCGATACCGAAGCGATACGCAAGCGGCCAGAGGAACATGTAGACCGCGAGTGAAAGCGGCAGCCAAAGGAGCAGTCGCGAGCGGAAGAGTCGCGGACGGATGCCGACCTTCTTCATGAGATAGCCGCAGAAATCCTGCAGCATCACGACGTGGCAGCCCCAACCACAGAACCAGCGCCCAAGGAGCGCCGTCGAAAGCAGCAACACCGCAAAGAGGATTGCGCCCGGATTGATGATGCCGTCTTTCACCGTTTCCATCGACTCGCTTGGTTCAAGCGGCGCAACGGTGGTGCCTGTCCAAAGCCATTGGACGACGTGCACGATCATGAGGATCTGAATCACGCCGAGGACCGTCGCGCGGCGCCAACCCATGCGCGAGTGCGGCGCACGAGAACCCTTCGGGTGATGGTCATCGGCACCGCCGCCCCCTGCCGGAACAACCGGAAGCGAGAGAGAAACAGCACCGTCCTTGCGCGATTCGCACTTCATCGGCCGCATCCTACGCGGACACGCGGCGTGCGTTTCCTATACTCGCGGCCCGCTATGGCTTCGCGCGACTATTACGACATTCTCGGAGTTGGCCGTTCTGCGAGCGCGGACGAGATCCGACGCGCGCACCGAAAACTCGCGTTGCAGTACCACCCCGACCGCAACAAGGCGAAGGATGCGCAGGCGAAGTTCGCGGAGATTCAGCAGGCCTACGAGGTTCTCTCCGACGACGAGAAGCGCAAGCAATACGACGAGTTCGTGCGACTCGGCGGTTCACCTGACGCGTTTGGTTCTGGTGCTGCGAGCGGCGGCGGCGGCGGTTCGGGCGCAGGTGCTGGAGGTCCGTTCGGTGGAGGTTGGCCTGGCGGTGCTGGCACCGCGGGAGGTTCAAGTTGGAGCGGCGATCCGCAGTCCTTTGAATCGATGTTCAGCGACCTCTTCGGTGGAGCGCGAAGCGGTCGCGCAGGCCGCACGCAACGCGCGCGTGCGCGCGAGCGGATGGAGTACGAGGTGCACGTACCGCTCGAGACCGTGCTCAAGGGCGGCAAACACGCGATTGCGATCGAAGGGCAACGCTTCGAACTCGATATTCCCGCGGGACTCGAAGATGAGACGCTTGTCTCGGTGCCAGGGAAACTCGACGCGGTTGTGCGCGTTCATGTCGGTGACCACGCGTGGATCGAGCGCGACGAACGCGATCTGTCGTACGACCTCCCGATTTCGATTGTGGAAGCAACGCTCGGCGCGTCGGTTGATGCGCCGCTGCCGGCAGGCGGCACGGTGACGCTGAAGATTCCAGCAGGCACGGCAAGCGGGAAGAAGATTCGTA
>JBJOHQ010000042.1:0-3419 GCA_046047595.1 Planctomycetota bacterium
CGCATCAGGGATGACGCGCCCGCGCATCGCAGAGCGGCTCGGAGTGTCACTCAACACGGTCTCAACGCTCGTCCGTCGCGTCTATCAAAAGTTGGATGTGACGAGCCGTGAGCAACTGCAGTTTCGACTGGCACGTATCCGCGGTAGGCACAGCGCTGAAGGTTCTGCATCGCAACCGCCAACCGGTCGTTGATCGAAGATTCCGACGAATGCACGCGCATGCCGCTTGAGCGTCGACAATGTCCACGCGACAACTCGATCACTACATGGTGCACGACGACGTGTTCAAACGGCCTGAAACGCTCTCAAGTACAGTGAGGCTCACGCGCGTCTGTCGACGCGATCTCGGGCCACACATGCAGAACGATAAGCACTCCCCCGCTTCCACAGCTCGAGCCACGGCTCGAGCCGCACGTTTCACGAGCAACGCGCGACCAATCAAGAGCGCGACGCACTTCGCCGCGCTCACCCTCGCCTTCACCTTCGGCCTCGCGTCAACCGGTTGCCAAGTGGCGAAACAAACACTGCGCGCCGACTTCACCGACTTCAACACAATCATTCAGCGCAGCCAGAACGAGCAGATGCTGCTCAATCTCGTGCGCATGCGCTTCCGCGAGGCACCGCTCTTCTTGCAAGCCGGATCGCTCACCGCGTCCTACGAGAACACCGTCTCGGCCGGCGCAGACGCCACGGCGCAGCAAGGCGATCAATCACTCATCGGTGTGACGGGCACCTACACCTTCTCGTCGAAACCGACGATTGCGTACACGCCCGTTGAGGGCCAACAGTATGTGCAGCAGTTGATGAATGAGATTCCTACGTCGCACTTCGGCATGCTGCTTCGTGCGGGTTGGCCGGTGCAGAAACTCTGCGATCTTCTCGTCGAGTGTGTGACGCCGACGGGCGGAGAACTTCTGTCGGCGCGACCGAAGTCGCGCTCCTACCACGAGTACAAAGAGTTTGTTGCCACGCTCGTCGCTGCAGAGGCCGTTGGGCAACTCGCTGTTCTGAGGCGCGCCGACGGCGGCTTCGATCTCAAGGCGGAGAAGAAGACCATCGCCCTCGAGAACTTCCGCTTGCGGTCGCTCTTCTCTGCGATGTTCGAAGCAGCGGAGAGTATTGAGGTTCCCGAATCGCAACGCGCTTGGACAACCGCCGCGAGTCCGTCGAACGAACTCCACATTCGCGCGACCGCGAAGCCGTCGATCGACGCGCTCGTGACCGTCGAATACGCGGGCTGGAACTACAGCATCGCGAACGACGACGTTCGTTCGAAAGACACGCTCGCGCTCTTCATGCAACTCTGCCGCATTCAGTCGGGCGCACCCGCACCAGGCCCAGTGCTCACGATTCCAGCGCGGTGAGACGGGCGGCTTTGGCGCCGAGACTTTCACGCGAGTTCCTGCCGCCCGCTCTTCACGCCCGCTCTTCACGCCCGTTCACTATGCCAGTTCTCCACACCGGTTCTCGACCGGTCTTCGTGCCTGTATTTATGCATGGTGTGTGCATGGTTGTGTGCATGGTTCTCGAAGTGGTACGCCACGTGCCGCCACCGCATAGAACGCGAAACCGCGATTCGCGACGCAAAGTTCCTCAGCGGCGACCGAGAACCCAACAACCTCTCCGTCGAAGTTCCGTGAGCGGCGCCATTCCACTCCGATTCGCCTCTTCCCTTTGACACGCGCGACTTCGGAGCCACCCTCCGCCGTTCTCACCCGCGCGCGTCGCGCGTCACCTGCACAAGAAGGCACGTTGTTTCACAATGGACCCCGCGCACACGCCCCACGACCCATCTCGCCGCTCCTTCCTCCAAACCTCGGCGATGCTCGGTGCCGCGATGTGGCTCCCCGCGTTCCGCGTGCTGCCGGGAATGTCGATGGCACTCCCCGGCAAGGGCGGATGCCCCGAGCCGCCAAACTTCCCCAAGCGCATCCCCGTCTTCAAGCAAGCGTATCGCAACTGGTCGGGTGAGATTTCGATCGATGCGATCTGGACCGCCACTCCGTCGTCGCCGCAAGACGTCGTGACGCTTGCGAATTGGGCGCACGCGAACGGTTGGCGCATCCGTCCGCGCGGCATGAAGCACGGTTGGTCGCCGATTGGCGTCGACCCCGATGCGACGTGTGAGACGCCGATGCTGCTTGTCGATACCACCGCGCATCTCACATCGGTATCGATCGATTCGTCGATGAACCCACCGACGGTCACGGCGCAAACCGGGATCTCGATGGAGGCGTTCCACACCGCGCTCCAGAACGCTGGCTTAGGCGTCACGAATTGCCCCGCACCGGGCGATCTGACGCTCGGCGGCGTGCTCGCAATCGATGGTCACGGCACATCGGTGCCCGCCGTCGGCGAGACACCGCGCCCTGGCCACACGTTCGGCACCATGTCGAACCTGCTGCGCGCAGTCACCGCTGTGGTGTGGGACTCGACCTCAGAGACGTACGTGTTGCGCACCTTCCAGCGCTCCGATCCCGAGATGGCCGCGCTCAGCGTGCACCTTGGCCGCGCGTTCTTGGTCGAAGCCACGCTGCAGGTTGGTGCCAACGTGCGGCTCCGCTGCCAGAGCTATCGCAGTTACTCCGCCGCCGAACTCTTCGCGGCACCCGGCTCCGGCTCCACGGGCAAGACCTTCGCCGACTTCCTGAACGAAAGCGGCCGCGTCGAAACGATTCTCTTCCCCTTCACCGACAACCCATGGTTGAAGGTGTGGACGATCACGCCACAGAAGCCGTTCCTCTCGCGCGAAGTTTCCGCGCCCTTCAACTACCCCTTCAGCGACAACATTTCGAAGGAAGTCTCGCAACTCGTCGCGCAGATTACGACGGGCGCGGTTTGGCTCACGCCTGCGTTTGGTGCGGCACAGGCCTTGGCGGTGGACATTGGCCTGGCGACCGATCTTGCGTGGGATCTCTGGGGTTGGTCGAAGGATTTGCTTCTCTACATTCGCCCAACGACGCTGCGCGTGACCGCGAACGGTTACGCCGTCAGTTGCCGCCGCGCCGACGTGCAGCGCGTGATCAGCGAGTTCCATGCGAAGTACATCGAACTCCAACAGACCTACCGAGATCGTGGCGAGTACCCGATGAACTCGGCGGTCGAGATTCGCGTGTGCGGGCTCGACCATCCCGAAGATTGCCGCGTGCCCGGCGCACAAGTGCCGCTTCTTTCAGCGTTGCGGCCATGGCCTTCGAAACCAGAGTGGGATACCGCGGTGTGGTTCGACATTTTGTCGATCCCCGGAACGCCCGCCGCGAGCAACTACTACGCCGAAATCGAAGAGTGGATCTACGCGAACTACGTCGGCGACTACGCGGGCGTGCGCGTCGAATGGTCGAAGGGTTGGGCGTACACCGACGCGGGCGGTTGGAAGAATGAAGGCGTGATCGGCACGAGCATCCCAGCGTCGTTCACGA
>JBJOHQ010000043.1:0-11763 GCA_046047595.1 Planctomycetota bacterium
CGCGCGTGAGAAGCGATGAAAGTGCAGCGCTCTTCGGCATGCGATTTGGGTCTGGTCGATAGCCCACACGCGAGAGATCGAGTCGATCGGCAACGAAGCAGGCAGCGACCGATGCGTCGTCGTGGTTTGTGGCGCTTGTGTGGAGTTCGCATGCGGCGTGTAACGATGCGAAAGAAACGTCATCGAGTGCCCGAATCGTTGCGACCGTTGTTTCGCATGCACCGTGTGCGGTGCGGTCGCCTTCGCGTACGCGCGCGAGCCACGCCGCCGCGCGCGGTCCGTGCTCGCGGTCGTAGCCGTCGTCTTCGCGATGGGAGTCGTGAAAAATCGCAAACAGTGCGACGACGCGAGGATTCGCACCAATCGCATCGGCGACGAGTAACCCGTTGTGCCGAACACGCCACCAATGCGCGAGTCCGTGTAGCCCCCACGGGCGCATGCCGTTGCGCTCGACGTTGGCAACCGCCGCCGCGATGAGCGTGGATTCGGGGAGGGGAATACTTGACGCCCCCACGTTCACCCCACTCACCCCTTGCTCTTCGCGAATGCTTCAGCTGCGTCGAGGGCTTCGCGCGTCTTCGAGGGATCTTTGCCGCCCGCTTGCGCGGTGTCGGGGCGACCGCCGCCAGCGCCGCCGCACGCTTGCGCTGCAGCCTTCACCCAGTCGCCCGCCTTGAGGCCCTTGTCGATGGCGCTCTTCGGGCACGTCGCCGCGATCGCGACTTTGTTCGCGTCGAAGTCGGGTGAAAGGAAGAGGATCGGCGTGTCGGCGAACTTCGCGCGCGCCGCATCGATCGCTGCGAGAAGTGCTGCAGCGTCCGCGCCGTTGATCATCGCAACGAGCGGTGAACCGGCGGGCTTCTTCGCGTGTTCTTCAACGATGCTGCGTGCCTGCACGACCGCTGCGTCGCGTGCGGCGCCTTCCGCCAACTTACGCGCGGCCTTTGCCTTCTCGCGCACCGGTTCAAGCGCGCGTTCAAACTCCGCACGTGCAACCGCGCCGAGTTCGAGCGATTCCGCCATCTTCGTCATGTCGGTGATTTCGGCAACGAGTGCTTCGCCGTCGAGTTTCGCCGCGTCAGCAACGCGCGACATGAGGCCTTCCGCCGCGAACTGTGCCGCAAGCGCGCGCGCGCCAGTGAGTGCGAAGATGCGTCGCACACCCGCCGCGAGTCCACCTTCCGAGACGAGCACGAAACGCTTCGCTTCGCCCATCGATGTGAGATGCGTACCACCGCAGAACTCGATCGAGAGTTCGCGCCACTTTGGACTGTCGGGCTTCGCGACAAGATCCGCGACCGTCGCGCCGATCGAAACGACGCGCACGGGATCTGGGTAACGCTCGCCGAACACTGCGCGAACACCGCTGATTTCGCGCGCTTTCGCGAGCGGTACTTCACGCGCGTCGATCGCGAGATTCGCGTCAATCGCCGCGTTCACGCGCTTCTCGACTTCCGCAATCTGCGCGAGCGACAGCGCGGCCTTCGCCGCGTAATCGAAGCGCAACTTCTCATCATCAACAAGCGAACCCTTCTGTTCGACTTCGTCGCCCGCCACTGCGCGCAGCGCGAGATTTAACGCGTGCGTTGCCGAGTGATTCGCGCGAATCGCATCGCGGCGATCGCGCGCGAGCATCAACTGGCCGGTTTCGCCGCAACTCATGCGGCCATGCTTCAGGCGACCAATGTGCAACACGAATTGGCCCGCGCGTTGCACGTCGTCGATTTCGTAGACCGCGTTGCCGCCGGATGCGCGCTCGATGTCGCCGCCGTGGCCATGTGCGCGATCGGTGCGGAACGTGCCGTGGTCGGCAACTTGTCCGCCCATTTCGGCATACATCGGCGTCTTGTCGAAGATGAACGCAAGCAGCGACGAGGAATCAGCCTCGACGTGTTCATCGAAGTTCTTACCGTTCCAAATCGCCATCAGTGTTGCAGCGGTTGGTTTACCCGCGAACTTGCCGTGATCGTCGGTCGGCTTGATCGTGAGTTCCTCGAGCTTCGCGATCGCGTCGGGCGGGAAGTGCATGCCCATTTCGCTACCGCCCGCTGCACGCGACTTCTCACGCGCGGCTTCCATCAACGCTTCGTAGCCCGCGACGTCGACGGTGAGTCCAGCTTCTTCGGCCATCACTTGCGTGAGGTCGATCGGGAAGCCCCACGTGTCGTGCAAGCGGAACGCGTCTTCCGCAGCGATCGTGCGACCACCCGCGGATTTCACGCGTGCTGCGGCATCCGAGAAAAGCGCGAGGCCGCGTTCGAGCGTCTTTCCAAACTGGATTTCTTCTTCTTCGATCAACTGCGCGACGCGCTTCGCAGCGGGCGCGAGTTCGGGGAACGCGCCGCCGAGACTGGCGACGACCGCGGGCACGAGATCCTTCAAGAACGGCCCGCGCACGCCGAGCGTTTGGTGGCCGTGACGCACCGCGCGGCGCAGAATGCGACGCAGCACGTAGCCGCGACCTTCATTGGACGGCGACGCGCCATCGGTGAGCGCCATCGTGAGGCAACGAATGTGATCGGCGATGACGCGGTAGGCGATATCGATGTGATCGTCGAGCTTTCCGCCGTACGGTCGCGCACCGGTGCGCGCGCGAATCGCTTCGAAAACCGGCGCCCACAAGTCGGTGTCGTAATTCGAGCGCTTGTCTTGAATCACCGAGACGAGGCGCTCGAGACCCATGCCGGTATCGACGTGCTTTGCAGGCAACGGCTTGAGCGAACGATCGGGCTCGCGGTTGAACTGGATGAAAACGTGATTCCAGATTTCGAGGACATCGGGGTCGCCGGAATTGACCATCTTCGCCGCGTTGCGGCCGCCGCCGATACGGTCGTAGTGGATCTCCGTGCACGGTCCGCAGGGGCCGGTCTCGCCCATTTCCCAGAAGTTGTCCTTCATGTTGCCAGGAAGAACGTGATCCTTCGGAAGGAGCGACTCCCAAAGCGCCTTCGCTTCGAGGTCGGGCTCAAGACCAGCCGCAGGGTTGCCTTCAAACCACGTCGCGTAGAGGCGATTTGGATCGAGGCCGTAGACCTTCGTGAGCAATTCGAATCCCCAACGGATCGACTCTTGCTTGAAGTAGTCGCCGAAGGACCAGTTGCCGAGCATTTCGAAGAAGGTGTGGTGGTAGGTGTCCTTGCCCACATCTTCGAGATCGTTGTGCTTGCCACCGGCGCGAATGCACTTCTGCGTGTTGACCGCGCGCGTGTAGTCGCGCTTGCCGCGCCCAAGGAAGACGTCCTTGAACTGGTTCATGCCCGCGTTCGTGAAGAGCAGCGTCGGGTCGTCGTGGGGGACGACGGCGCTTGATGGCGCGAAGGTGTGGCCCGCCTTCGAGACGAAGAAGTCGATGAACGCCTTGCGGATTTCGGCCGCAGAAGTGGGGCGTTGAGCGGTGTTGGACTGGTTCGACGCAGACGAAGAATGGGCAGACATGGGGCGGGCAAGATAGAGGAGCGGCGGAGGGGCGGGGCTTGGACTCCTCTGTTTCCCGTGGTGGCTCGGTTAGGCGATCTCCCTGCACCGTTGGTAGGCTCCCCGCATGGCCCAGCGCACACCCTTTGTTGGCGGCAATTGGAAGATGAACCTCGATCGAGCGCGCTCGGCAGCGCTTGCCTCGGACGTCGCTCGCATCGCGTCGTCCCATCGATCCGTGGAACTCGCGGTCTTTCCGCCTGCGCTGTACATCTCTGCGGTTGAGTCGACTCTCTGCGGGGGCGCGGCGATGGTCGGCGGTCAAGACTGTTCCGCGGAAAAGGAAGGCGCCTTCACCGGCCAGATCAGTGCGTCCATGCTCGCTGATATGGGCTGCAGATCCGTTCTTATTGGACACTCTGAGCGCCGCCACGGCCTTGGTGAGACAGATGCAACGCTCTCGCGCAAGTTGGCTCGCGCCCTCGAAGCGGGGCTGCTTCCCGTCGTATGCGTGGGTGAAACCCTCGCGGAGCGCGAGTCGGGCCGCGCGCACGACGTGATTCGAACCCAACTGCACGGCACGCTCGCCGGTCAGCCGCTCGACCCCGCGAAGCTCGTTATCGCCTACGAACCCGTCTGGGCCATCGGAACGGGTCGCACCGCAACGCCCGATGACGCGGCCGAAGCGCATCGAACGGTCCGACAAACGCTTGCGGATCTGTATGATGTTCGATTCTCCGAGTCGGCCCGTGTCATTTACGGCGGCTCGGTGAACTCGAAAAACGCCGCCGAACTCTTCGCCCGCGAGGAGATCGACGGCGGCCTTGTCGGAGGTGCCTCGCTTGTGGCGGCGGATTTCGCCGTCATCGTCGCTGCCGCCGCCGCGAAGGTGTAGGAACGATTGAACTCAAAAGAGTTGAACTCAAAAAACTGAATTTAGGAGGCGTCCGCGCAGTCCACTCCGCAGTCCACTCTCAGGAGTCGCCGCGCGCCACACGCCACGCTACTTAGGAATTGCCATGAACGTCCTCTTCGGAATTCTCACCGTCCTCTTCATCATCGTCTCGGTTGCACTCGTGCTGATCGTGCTTGTGCAGCGACCGCAAGGCGGCGGTCTTACGGGCGCGTTCGGTGGCGGTGGCGGAACCGATACGGCGTTCGGTGGTCGCACTGGCGACGCATTGACTGTCGCGACGATCACCGCGTTTGCGATTTACCTCTTGCTCGCGATTGGCCTCAACATCACGTCCAACATGCAGTCGCGCGCGCCTGCGACGCCAGCAGCGGTTGAAGGCACCACGCCCGCGACGACTCCGGCAGAAACGCCCGCGACGACTCCGGCTGAGACGCCGGCGACGACTCCGGCTGAAACGCCCGCGACGACTCCGGCAGAAACGCCTGCGACGACTCCAGCAGAAACGCCTGCGACGACTCCGGCTGAAACGCCCGCGACGACTCCAGCTGAGACGCCCGCGACGACTCCAGCCGAAACGCCCGCAGCGACTCCAGCCGAAACTCCCGCGACGGAACCCGCGCCCGCAGGCAACGGCGGCTAATCGATGATTCGCTCAATGACCGGCTTCGGCAGCGCGTCCGCGGAAGCGGAAGGCTGCCGCTTCGCTGTCGAAATCAAGAGCGTCAACAACCGCTTCTTCAAAGCGACGATTCGTGTTCCGGAAGAGCTTTCGACGCTTGAAACGGAACTCGAAACCGTCATCGCCAAGCGGCTTGGTCGCGGGAGCGTGATGGTGCTCGTGCGATTCGTTCCGGGCGGCGCAGTCGCTGCAGCGGAAGTGAATCCCGATGCCGCGCGCACGGCACTGACGGCGCTGCTCGCAGCGCTTCCCGTTGAGTTGCGCGATCGCGCGACCGTTGATCTCGGTGCGCTTCTCGCGGTACCTGGTGTGCTTCGCACCGATGGCGTCGAGAAGATCGTTGAATTCGCGCGGCCCGTCGTCCTTCGCCTCGTCGAGGAAGCGGCGACGCGTGTCCTCGAGATGCGTTCTCGCGAAGGAGACGGCATTGCGCGCGAACTTTCGCGGTTCGGCGAAGTGATTGCTCAGGCACTCGACGCCGTTGCCGCGCGCGCGCCGCATGCAACAAACGCCTATCAAGACCGCCTTCGAGCGCGCATGAACTCGCTCCTCGCGGAAGTTGGCGTGACTGCAGCCGAACAAGATCTCTTGCGCGAAGTCGCTGTTTTTGCCGAGCGATCCGACGTTGCGGAAGAGGTCGTGCGTTTGCGCGGTCACCTCGCGCAATTCGCGCAAGTCATCGCGCCAACACACGCGGAACCCGCGGGGCGTACGCTCGACTTTCTCTCGCAGGAAATGTTGCGCGAAGCGAACACCATCGCGTCGAAGTCGCAAGATGTTGAAATCGCGCGGCGCGTCGTCGAGATGAAGACCGCGATTGATCGCATCAAAGAGCAAGCGGCGAACGCTGAGTAGGAGACGCGAGTGAGCGCAGAAAGTTCTGGCGACGCGAAGTTCGACGCGACTTTCCACGGGCACGCCTTTGGTGAAATGCCAGCGGAGTCGCAGGGATTCGTGCGCGAGAAGTTCCATGCTCGCGAGATCGCGCAGGTGTTGTCGCACTATGACCTCGGCGTCATTCGCGAAATTCGCGAGTATCGACGAGGGTCGCGCCGTGCAGCGAAGTTGAAAATCAGTGCAGATGGTGGCGACTACTTGCTCAAGCGCCGTGCGCTCGGTCGTTCACTCGATCGTGATCGAGAGCGCGCGGCGGCGGGGCACACGATTCAGGCGCGCGCCGCTTCGGGTGGCGTGCCTGTCGCACGACTGGTTCCATTGCGTTCGGGTGGAACACTGCTCCAGTTTGGTGATCGTCTTTACGAGTTGCATCAGTGGGTTGAAGGCACGCGATACGAGCGTCATGCAGAACAGGCGCGTGCCGCGGGTGGCGTCCTCGCACGAATGCACGCAGCGTTCACACGCCTTGAACTCCTCGAGGAACTTCCGCAAGGCGGCTTCACCGATATTGATGGTGTTCGTCATGCGTTCAACCTTGGTGCCGAGCGCGCCAAGGATCACACGCCGCAGGAAGGCAAAGTGCGGCTGCAGGCATCGCTCGATGCGGTGCGTGGGCACATGGACCGTTTCGAAGCGAAGCTCACGGTGAAAGGACTTCCGCTGCAGCGCGGCGCGATTTGTCACGGTGACTTCCATCCGGGCAACACGCTCTGGGCGAGCGATCAACTCATCGCAGTGATTGATTTCGACAGCGTGCGACTTGAGGCGATCGCTGCGGAAGTCGCAAACGCGATGCTGCAGTTCTCTGTGCGCCATCGTCAGGGCGAGGATCCGTTGAAGTGGCCGGTTGGATTGGTCTCTGAGAATCTCCGCGGTTTTGCCGCGGGATATGCGCTCGAAAGTCATAACCCGACGCGCGTGATGGCCCCCTTCATTCCGTGGCTCATGCTGTCAGCGATCGTCGCCGAGGCGTTCTCGCCAATCGCGCGCGACGGCAATTTCGCGGGCATCGCTCCGGAACCTTTCCTCCAGGCCACGGTGCGCATGATGGATTGGATCGCTGAGCGCACGCGCGCGATTTCGTCGACGCTCGAGGGTTGAACTTTGAGGGTTGAACTTTGAGGGTTGAATTTTGAGGGTTGAACTTTGAGGGTTGAACCTCGCGGTTTGCACTTCGCGGCTTGAACTCTGATGCGGGCGAGTGCGGTGGCGTCCTCGTCGCGAGGCGTGCTACGCTGTGGAAATGCGCAACTTCAACCGCAACTTCCGCCTGCGATGCGCCCAAGTGTTCTCGATGACGGTTGTGGGCTTCTCAGCCACGTCGGCCCTCGCGCAACTCGAACTTGGTCCGCAGCGGGGCATGCAGGTTTTCGTCGCGCCACAGCAAGTCGCCGCGACAGCGCTTCCGAGCGACGCTGAACTTGCACGCATCGAAGTCGCGCCAGAATTTGTTCGACTCGCACGCGCGCTCGATGCGGAGCTCTACGCAGAGCGTGCTGCAGCGCGCGCGGCCATTCTCGCGCGGAAGCCATCTCGCGATGAACTCATGGCACTTCTCCTGCGGCGTGATCTCGGTATCGAGGCGCGACATGCGCTCGTCGGCATCCTGCGCGAGCGCATTCTCAAGGCACCAAGAGGTGCGCTTGGAATCCGTATGGAGCAAATGAACGGGATCGGCGAAGGTGTGCGCATTACCGGTGTCGTACCGGGCATGCCCGCCGAAGCGATACTTGAAGCAGGCGATGTTGTTGCTGCGGTGAACGGAGTCGTGTTGCGAGATCGCAATGATCTCATTCGACAGGTACAGACGCTCGAGCCGGGCGACGAAGTTGCACTCCGTATTCGACGCGTGAAACGCGATGAGGCCGGCAAACCGATCGTCGGAGCCGATGGCGCGGAAGTCACGCAGCAACTTGATCTCAACCTGCGCCTCGGTTCGACCGACGACCTCGCGGAGAAGGGGGACCCCGTCAATCCGCTCGTCTTCAATCCCATGACCCTCGAACGCGTTGCGACGGCGCAGGCTGCCGCGGAGCGATTTCTTCCGCGACCGAAGATGGTTGCGATCCAGCGTGGATTGCCTGGATCTGAAGCCGAAGGCCCTGTCACGATCGATTCGGTGCGCAGTTTGCTTGTCGAGTTTCAGTTGAAGGGTGGCGACCCCGCGTTGGTTCGTCAGTACCGAGCACGACTCGACGCGATTGAACGGCAACTGAAGGCCATGCTTGAGTCGCCTGATCGAAGGGATTCTGACCTCCCGCGGATTACAAAGGCGATCGAGCCCACGCTCAAGGCGTTGGAAGCAGAGATTCGCGAAGCGCAGAACTAAGCCATCGGTGTGCGGCGCGTGGCGCGCATCACGTCAAGCGTGGCTTCACGGCAGTCTTCACGACCGTGTTTACGGCAGTCTTCACGACCGTCTTCACGACCGTCTTCACGACCGTCTTCACGCCAGTGGGTTGCGGAAGTGCTCGTTCTGAATTGGCACAACGACTTCGAGGACGTGCTGCAGAACTTCCGCTGGCGAACCCATCGCGTTGACCTCGCGCACGATCGACGGCGGATAGAAGTCGAGCACAGGGCGCGTTTCGCGTTCGTACACCTCGAAGCGCCGACGAATGACCTTCTCGTCCGCGTCGTCGATGCGATTCTCTTTGAGTGCGCGGCGGCGCATGCGCGTCACCATCGCCTCGATATCTGGGCAAACCAAATGCAGCACGGTGAGCACTTCGAGGTACTGCTCGAGATGCTTGGCCTGATTGACATTCCGCGGAATTCCATCGAGCACGAGCAAATCAACATTTGGCTTGTAAATCGAAAGCACCGTTTGGGCGTGCATGTTCTGCCGCCACATCTCGATGGTGAGTTCGTCGGGCACGAGCTCGCCGCGCGACGAAAACTCCATGAACTTCTTGCCGAGATCGGACGCCATGTCGAGCGAGCGGAACACATCACCGCAGGCGAGGTGATAGAAGCCCGGCACTTTGCCGAGAATCTTGCCTTGTGTTCCCTTCCCAGCGCCGGGTGCGCCGAAAAGGAGAACAGTCTTGTAGCGACGCGTGGATGTTGCTGCGGATCCCGTGGACATGCCTTCCTCCGACTGGGCGCCGATGGCGCGGGGTCGAGGGTAGATCGGCATCCTGACAGACGGGGTTGAATAGGACCGAAAAATGACAACTTCGAGGTCGGCCGCGGTCGGCCGAGGTCGGCCGCGGTCCGGCCGCGGTCGGGTGGCGGTTGGCAGGCGGTTGATCACAAGCGCCCGATGCGGTCGTTACACTCGCCCCAATGCAGTTTCCCGCGAAGAGGTGGATTCGACCCGAGTCGGGTCGCGATGTGACCAACGGTGATGGGCGATGGAACGCCGCTGCCGGGGCGCGGCTTGTGGATCGCTTGCTCGCCACACGTGGCATCGTTGAGAAAGACGCGCGGGACGCGTTTTTCGACCCTCGCGTCAATCATCTGCAGTTGCCCGCCGACATGCACGGCATGTCTGCTGCGGCGGAGGTCATTTGTGACGCGGTTCGCGCTCGCCGACGCATTGCGATTTATGGCGATTACGACGTCGACGGGATTATGGCGACCGCCATCCTTTGGCACATGCTGCGCGCGATCGCGCCAGAACTTCCGGTGCGCACCTACATCCCTCACCGGATCGAAGAGGGCTACGGGCTGAACCCCGATGCGCTGCGAGCGTTGAAGGACGACGGCATCGATTTGGTCATCACCGTCGACTGCGGTGTCAGCGCCGTGGATGAGGCGGCGTTTGCGCGCGAGATCGGGCTCGAACTCGTCGTCACCGATCACCATGAATTGAAGGCATCGGGCGCGATCCCTGTGGCACATGCGGTTGTGCATCCTCGACTTCCCGGCGAGCAAAAATTTGGCGAACTCTGTGGCGCTGGTGTCGCGTGGAAACTCGCATGGCAACTCGGTGTCACGTGGTGTGGTTCGAAGAAGCTTCCGCAAGTACTGAGTGAACGCCTCGTTTCGCTCTTGCCGCTCGCAGCGATCGGTACGGTTGCCGACGTTGTGCCGATGCTTGGCGAAAATCGCGTGATCGTTGCGCGCGGGCTGACAGCGGTCGGCAAGACGGGCATCGTCGGACTCGATGCCTTGCTCGCGTCGGCGCGCATTGATCCTGCGCAATGCGACAGTGAAGCGGTCGCGTTTCGCCTCGCGCCGCGCATCAATGCATGCGGTCGCATGGGACACGCGGAGATGGCTGCGGAACTCTTCACAACCGCGGATCGCGTGCGTGCGGAAGAGATTGCCGACGCGTTGCACGCGCTGAATGAACAGCGACGGAAAGACGACAAATCGATCTTGGAAGAAGCGCTCGAGAAATTGCGCGCGCGTCATGGCGATCGCAAGCCGCGCGGCATCGTGCTCGCCGATGAGTCGTGGAACCTCGGAATCGTTGGGATTGTCTGCTCGAAGCTCGTCGATCAGTTTGCGTGTCCGACGATTCTCTTGACGCGCAACCGCGAGATTTACAAGGGCTCTGGTCGCAGCGTGCCAGGTATTGAGTTGCATCGCGTGCTTGAAGAGTGTTCGGAACACCTCATCGGTTTCGGCGGTCACGCGATGGCGGCAGGGCTCAAGATTGATGGCGCTTCGATTGAGGCGTTTACGCAGGCGTTTGAGCGTGCGTGTGATCAGTTGCTTCCGCCCGCGGAAGAACAGCGCCCGCAAATTGAGATCGATTGTGAGTGTGCGCTTGGGGACCTTGATCTCGCGACGGTTGGGCAAATCGCGCGTCTTGCGCCGTTTGGCCGCGAAAATCGGCGGCCCGCGGTGCTCGTTGAAGATGTCGAAGTCACGCAGGTTCGCGCGATTGGAAAGACAGGCACGCATCTCGAAGTCAAGGTGCGCCAGCCGCATGCAGGGCAGATGCAGTTCCTTCGCATGCAGTGGTGGAACGGCGCTGAGTATGCGGAGTTGCTCGCGCGAGGAACGCGTATCGATGTGGTGGTTGAACCAGGGCTCAACCACTATCGCGGCCTCGCAGAGGTGGAAGCGAAAGTCATCGATTTTCGCGTGCGTTCGGCGCAAGCCATCGGAGGCGTGGGATGAGTGCGGGTGAAAACGGGCGAGATCATGGCGCGGGTTCGTCGGACGCATTTCCGACGACACATGCCACGTGGATTGATGCGCGACTTGAAGAAGGGGAGTTGGGTCGCGAAGCGTTGAACACGCATGTGATGAGTCGATACGCGCGGCCGTTGGCGACCTATGCGCGTGCCTCGGCGTTGCGCACAATCGACGAGCCCGACGCGCTTGTGAACGGATTCTTCGCGACGCGATTGACGCGCGCGGAATATCTCGCGTCGTGGCGCGCGAGCGGTTTACCGTTGCGACGCTGGCTCGTGAACGGACTTCTCTTGCACGGTCGCGAGCGACAACGCGAGCAGCGCAAAGCCGCGCGCGATGGCGCGGCCGCCGCGAGCCCTTGCGGAAGTTGTGGCTGCGCGGGCGCGTGTGCGGGTGGCCTCGGAAACGGCGCGGCTGAAGTTGGGCTTGAACCGAGCGCGTTTGAAGAGTTCGAGCGCGCATGGAGTCGAGCGCTGCTTTCTGACGCGTGCGAACTCGCCGAGCGCGAACTTGTCGCGGAAGGCGACGCGGACGCGTGGGCGTCGTTCCGTCGTCACAACCTCGATGGCCTCGAGTACGCCGAGATCGCCCAGCAGTTGCGCATCACGCCCGCAGAGGCGCGCACGCGCGCGCGCCGCGCGGCCTACCGCTTCGAGCGCGCGCTGCGGCGATTACTTTCTGACGAAGGTGTTGCCGAGAGCGATCTTGATGAAGAGATCGCGTGGCTGATGGAAGTGTCTGCGCGGTAGGGCGAGAGGGGTGG
>JBJOHQ010000044.1:0-10020 GCA_046047595.1 Planctomycetota bacterium
GTGACCTCGCAACCGATCGTGGGATCTTCGTCGATCCGCAAGACGGTGGTCCCGCGTTGTTGCTGAAGCCCGTGTTTGTCGAGTCCACGCTGTGGGGCGTGATCGCCTATGAGCCAAAGCCAGGCGTTGCGCGAGTCATCGATCGTGCGGAGCGATCAGCGTTGCGCGCATTGGCGCGTGCGTTCGGCGCGGCGATTGCGCGCGAGCGACTGGCGAAGGCGGTTGCGCATCAACAGAAGATGGATGCGGTTGGAAGACTCGCATCGGGCGTGGCGCAAGATTTCAGCCAACAACTTTGGCCAATTCTGCTCTACACCGAAATGCTCGAGCGCTCGCCTGGGCTTGACGATCGCGCGCGACAAGTGCTCGCAGAGATGCGGGTCGCTGCACGTCGAGCAAGTGAACTTGTGGAGCAAGTCCTCGCGATTTCAAGACAGCGCGATCGATTGATCGACTTTGTCCATGTTGCGGAGATCGCGATTGAAGTCTCGCACGAGTTACGCAAGGTCGCGCCAGACTCCGTTCAGATGACGACGTCAATCGACCCTGATTCTGGCTGTATTCTCGGTGATCCTGAGCAAACGCGACGCGGATTACTTGCACTTGGTCATGTGGTGATCGCCGCATGTCGCGATCGCGTGGATCGCGCCACGCCGAGTGTGTTGAAAATCGTCGTCGGGCAAGTCGCGCGCAACGGGCGCGACTTTGTGCGCATCGCGTACAAGTGTGGCGATGCGCTTCATGGTGATGTCTCGAGCGCATTCATCCGCGGCGAAGAAACTCAGGAGTTGCGCCGCGTCATCGAAGATTCGGGCGGCACGATCACATTCGAGCACGGAAGCGAGATCGAGATACTGCTTCCGCGTGTGCCGGCCGACGCGAAAACGCACGCAGGCGTCGCGGGCTTCGCGGCATTCGCCGTCGAGTCGTCGAGTCGTACAAGTGGCGGCGCTGCGCTCGATCCGCAGGTGTCGCAGAAAGATTCTTCTGCGCCATCTTCCGGGGCATCTTCCGCGGCGTCACCCGCGCCATCTCCCGCCGCTTCGCTTGAAGCATCGCCAAAGGTGCTCTTTGTCGATGACGACGCGGCAGTACTGGAAGTCGTGCGCGAAGTCTTGGAAGTACTCGGATACGCGGTCACCGCGTGTCGAGATGCGTCGGCGGCACTTGCGCAACTTTCAAGCGGATGGCTCCCCGACATCGTGCTCACAGACCTCACGATGCCTGGCATGAATGGCATCGAATTGACGCGCGAAATCCGCAAGCGCGGCTTTGAGATGCCCATCGTCTGCTGCACGGGTTTCTTGGATGAGGCGTCGGAGCGAGCGGGTGCGCAGGCGGGGATGTGCGCGTTTGTGCGAAAGCCGGTCGATTGCGATGCACTCGACCAAACGCTTCGGGATGCGATTGAGAAAGAGCGTCGGCTGCGCCGGCGCGGTTGACGCGGGCTTTACTTCCCGCCAGGCTTGTCGCACGTCATGTCGCCAGATTTCTCACCCGCGAGCATCCGCGACTTGGCCGCGTCGTACTCCGCCTCGGTGAGCGCACCTGCATCGCGCGCGGCTTTCAAGTCGATGAGTTGCTTGCCGAGCGTTGGTGGTTCGCACTTACGCGAACCTCCGACGGCCACGCATCCGGTTGAAAGGCTGGCACTCGAAAGGCCTGCGACCGCACTCAAGATCGCCAAAGACGGCAAGCGGCCGCGCCCGCCAAATCGGCCGACACTTGTTCCAGTCGTGCGACCAATCGTGCGATCACGAAGAAGCGCATCGCGACGACGAGCGGCGGCGAGCACAAGCGAGCAGGGGAGAGCGGCAAGAGCGTGGAGTTTTCGGACGGGCATGGCGAGTCTGGGAGGGTGCGAGCGTGCGAGAGTCTGGCGCGGCCTTGATGAAGAGGCCTTGATGAAGCGGCCTTGATGAAGCGGCCTTTATGGAGGCCTCGATGCGCCTCGGAGCGACAAGATGGACCATCCACGCGAGTATGGCTGCGGGGATTCGTTCGCAAAGAGGGCGAACTCATGCTTCGCATTCCAAGCAACAATTGAGATCAAGCCAATTTTTCTGAATGGGGCCGTCGATACCGAAGCGCTGCCGCCACGATGCAGAGATTGAGCGCCGCGGTGCCGAGAGTCCCGAGAATCGACTCAAACTCTGTGTACTTCTCGGTGTAGATGAAGAGCGAAACGTTCGCGGTTGCAAAGAGGCACCACGCGGGAATCGAGACGCCGTCCGAGCGCTTGTTCCGGAGAATCTGCAGGAGTTGCAGCGCCGTTGCCGCGGGGAAGACGATCGCGGGGATCCAACCGAGCAGGTCGAAGAGCCCTGAACTAAAGAGCCACGTGGGCATTGGGCCATCGGCGAGAGATTCGGTCGGGGTCATGCGGTGGATATCGGGAGGATCGCGCTTCAGACTTTGCTCGACGGCGATCCGCGCCGAACACCGCGCAGCGCAGACGCGCTGGGGAAATTCGTCGAACCTCGAAGACCGCGTGTGGAGCGCGGCCAGTCTGCGGCTACCTTGATGAAATGCGCCATCGCCTGCCGGGCCTCCTGCATTCACTCCCCGCGCGTTCGCTGCCTGCGTTTGCGACTGCTGCGTCGGCACTGACGGCAGCCGTACTGCTCGCGTCGGCGTCGACATCCGTCGCAGCAGGCTCGGCGACCGCACCTGATGACGAGAAGGTGGCCGCCGCCGCGAAGGCACCCGCCGCGAAGGCTTCCACCACGACGGCCTCGCAAGATTCCACCCCATCTGAGTCGCACGAGCCAAAGGGCCTCGCAGAAGAAACCATCATCAAACGCGCGCAGAACGCCCGCGATTCGTGGTGGGCCTACAAGGAACTCGTCGCGCCAGCGGCGCCGGCCGTGCGTGACGCGGCGTGGTGTCGAAGCGACATCGACCGCTTCCTCCTCGCGAAGATGGAAGCGAAGGGACTGCGCCCAGCGCCCGAAGCCGATCGCGTGGCGCTCATTCGACGCGCCGCGTTCGATCTCACGGGTTTGCCACCGACGCCTGCCGAAATCGACGCCTTCGTCGCCGACCAATCGCCCGACGCGTACGAGCGGCTCATCGATCGGCTCCTCGCGAGTCCGCACTACGGCGAGAAGTGGGCTCGTCACTGGCTCGATCTCGTGCGTTACGCCGACACCAACGGGTTCGAGCGCGACAGCGACAAGGAAGCCGCGTGGAAATACCGCGATTTCGTGGTGCGCGCGTTCAACTCTGACATGCCGTACCCGCGGTTTGTCCGCGCGCAGATCGCGGGCGACGAACTTCCCGATCGCGATTTCGACACGCTCGTCGCAACGGGCTTCTACCGACTCGGACTTTGGGACGACGAAGTGCCTGATTTGAAGCAGGCGCTGGCCGACGACATGGACGGCATCGTCGATACGACGGCGCGCACGTTCCTCGGCATCGCGATGAATTGCGCGCGCTGCCACGATCACAAGGGCGATCCGATTCGCATTCGCGAGTATTACCAATTCGCCGCGTATTTCGCGGGAGTGGCGCCCTACAAGGAATCGCCGTTCAACTCGATCGAAGCGGACAATGTGTTGCGCATGGTGCGTCGCGACTTTGGTCACGCTGATCCTGAGGCGGAAATCGCCGCGTACATCGCGCGACGCGAATCGCTCGTCAGCGATATTCGCGCGCTTGAAGCGAAGTCCGGCCGCGCAACGCTTGATGCGTTCCCCGACTCTGCACCATCTGAAGGACTCGTCGCGCATCTGCGCTTTGAAGATCCGAAGTCGGCGACTGCGGCGAACGCGGTCTCCGGCGGCGCGAGTGCCAATGTGCGCGATGCGGGCTTTGAGGCGAACGGCGTCATCGGTCGTGCGTTCCGCTTCGACGGCGGCGACGATCGCGTGGAGATCGAGCGCCCGATCGGTGATGACTTCACGATCTCGTTCTTCTTCCGCTCGACCGATGTCGGCGGTGGCAGCGATAGCGATCGGCGTTGGTTCCTCGGGAAGGGCCTCGTCGACGGCGAGATTCCAGGCATCGTGCGCGACTTCGGTGTGTCGTACATCGCGAACGGCTACATCAGCGCGGGCACGGGCGATCCTGAGACATTCGTGTCTTCGGGCCCTGGCCACAACGATGGTCGTTGGCACCACGTCGCGTTTACGCGCAGCCGCAAGACCGGCGATATCACGCTCTTTGTCGACGGCACGCCTGTTGACCGCGCGCGCGGCTCGAAGGCGCGACTCGATTCCCCGCGCAAACTCTCGATCGGCGCGATGTTGCCAGGTGGCGGTGCCTTCAGCGGTGATATCGATGAAGTGCGCTTCTACGACCGCGTGCTCGACGACGCCGACGTGCGTGCGATGGCGTTCGGACTCGTGCGTCCCGAGGCAGTGCGCGCGGACCTCGCTGCGAAAGCGGGCGACGATGCGGCGAAACGCCTCGATGAACTTCACGCGCAACTTGCGGCACTTCGACCACCCGATTGGCAAGGCGAAACGGTGCTTGCGGTGCGTGAGCACGGTACGCCGCGCGAAACCCGCGTCATGCAGCGTGGAAATCCGCACTCGCTTGGCGACGTCGTCGAACCTGCGGTGCCGATCGTTGCCGCGCGATTCGAGCCTGCCGCCGCAGTGAAACCTGCGCACGGTGAGAGCGCTGGCCTTCGACTCGCACTCGCCGATTGGATCGTTGATCCGCGCAACGCGCTCGCGTGGCGCACGATCGCCAATCGCGTTTGGCAGCATCACTTCAGCAAGGGCATCGTGCCGACGCCGAACGATTTCGGCCGATTCGGCGAACCGCCGACGAATCCAGAACTTCTCGATCATCTCGCGATGCGCCTGCTCGCAAACGGCGGCAGTTTGAAGGCGATGCACCGCGAGATCATGCTTTCAAGCGCGTATCGCATGTCGAGCGTGCCGAACGAAGAAGCACTCGCGAAGGACGCGCCGAACGAACTCTTGACGCGCTTCCGCATGCGTCGGCTCACCGCCGAAGAATTGCGTGATGCAATGCTTGTTGCGAATGGCACGTTCAACGCCGCGGTCGGCGGCCCACCAGTGTTGCCGCCGATGCCGCGCGAAGTTCTGGAAACGAGTTCGCGTCCCGATGAAGTGTGGCCGCTCACGCCCGAAGAATCGTGGACGCGCCGCAGTCTCTACATCAAGTTGAAGCGATCGCTGCAGCACCCGTTGCTCTCGTCGTTCGACTTGGCCGATCTCGACAGCCCGTGCCCAGAGCGATTCGCAACGGTCGTACCAACGCAGTCGCTCTCGATGATGAACGGCGATCTCACGAACGAAGAAGCCGCGAAACTCGCGCGGCGCCTCGAGCGCGAGCATCCAGGTGACGTGCGCGCGCAGATCGCGCTCGGCCGACGACTCACAAGCGGTCGTGCGCCCGACGCGCGCGAGATCGACGAAGCGATCGCGTTCCTTGCGGAATTGAAGGCGCGCGAAGGTTTGGATGATGCGAAGGCACTCGACAGTCTCTGTCTTGTCCTCTTCAACATGAACGAGTTTCTCTACATCGATTGATGTGGAGTCAGGTTTGAGGTCGAGTTTGAAGGCAGGTTTGAAGTCAGTTGTGCAGTCACGTGTGAACGACGCCCGCAAGCGGACGTCAACCTGAGGAACCAACATGAGCAACCCACTCGAACGACCAGCGAACACCTTCTGCGGCCGCACGCGTCGCGAATTTCTCTGGCAAGCTGGCGGCGCATTCACTTCCGTTGCGCTCGCGGGCATGCTGTCGAAAGAAGGCTTCCTCGAGCGTCAAGCGTTCGCATTCGATGGCGCGACGCCGCTTGCGCGTCCGGCGGGTGGGCTTGCGAGTTCCATCAATTCTCCCATCAATAGTCCTATGGCTCCCAAGCCAACGATGCTGCCAGGCAAAGCGAAGAGTGTCATCTTCATCTTCTGCTACGGCGGCCCGAGCCACGTCGACACATTCGACTACAAGCCCGAGCTCTACAAGCACGACGGCAAGACGATCAAGGTCAAGACGAAGGGCCGCGGCGGCGACAAAAACGAAGGTCGCGTCGTCGGACCGAAGTGGAAGTTCCGTCAATACGGCGAATGCGGCGCGTGGGTGAGCGATCTCTTCCCGCATGTGGCGACGTGCGTCGATGACATCGCGTTCATCAAGAGCATGTACGCCGAGAGTCCGATTCACGGCTCCGCGATGCTCATGATGAATTCGGGTCGTCTGCTCGGCGGGCCGTCGATGGGTTCATGGGTGAACTACGGCCTCGGCACGGTGAATCAAAATCTGCCTGGTTTCGTCGTGATGCTCGATTCTGCGGGCGGTCCGATTTCGGGTGCGAAGAATTGGTCGAGCGGCTACATGCCTGCGATGTACCAAGGCACGGTGTTGCGCGGCGAAGGCCCGCCGATTCTCGATCTTGCGAACCCCGAAGGCCGCACCGACACGCATCAACGCGCGATGCTTGATCGCTTGAAGATGTGGAACACGCGCCACGCGCTTCTCCGCAGCGGCAACAGCGAACTCGAGAGCCGCATCGAAAGTTACGAACTCGCGTATCGCATGCAATCGACGGCGCCCGAAGCGGTCGACATGTCGCTTGAAACGAAAGAGACGAAAGAGCTTTACGGTTGCGACCAAGAGCAAACGCGTGAATTCGGCAACAAGTGTTTGCTTGCGCGTCGGCTTGTTGAGCGCGGCGTGCGCTTCGTGCAGATTTACTCGGGCGGCGGTCACAACGATGAATCGTGGGATGCGCACGGTGATCTCAAGAAGAACCACGACTTCCACGCGGGCCGCACGGACAAGCCAGTCGCGGGTTTGCTCAAGGACCTGAAGCGACGCGGTTTGCTCGATGAAACGCTCGTGATTTGGGGCGGCGAGTTCGGTCGACAACCGACGGCCGAGTACGCCGAAGGCACGGGCCGCGATCACAACTCGTACGGCTTCACGATGTGGATGGCCGGCGGCGGCATCAAGGGTGGCGTGACTGTTGGACAGACCGATGAACTCGGCTCAACCGGCGTCGATGATCGCTACCACGTGAAGCACTTGCACGCGACCGCGTTGCAATGCCTTGGCCTCGATCCGAACCACCTCTCGTACTTCTACGCGGGCCTCGATCAGAAGCTCGTCGGCGTCGAAGGCGCAGAGCCGATTCAACAGTTGCTGGTGTGATAGACGTGAGGGTATTGAGTGCTCGCGACTTGCGGGCTGCTGAAGCTTCGCTTCAGGTGCCCGCTTTCGCTCGCTCTGGCCGGCTTCCCTCGGAGTGAATCCTCGGGGGCCGAGAGGTGCGCTTCGCTTTCGCTCGCTCTGGCGTGGAGTGCACCAAATGTTGCCGAAGGCGGAGCGCAGCGAAGCCTGAGCGATCGATGCGGGCGTCGCTCCTCGTGCCGTGTGGCACTACCCCCTGCGAAGCAGGAGGTAGTGGGTTGACCTGCAGAACCCACGGTGCGTCAGGCGAACATCGTTGCATTCGACGCATGAACCGCGCATCGCCATCACCAGAGGTGATGCCACACGGCACGTCCGCTGAATCCTCGCATCAATCTCTCGCGCTTCGCTCCGCTCCGCGCTCGTCATTGAGCGCTCGCGACTCGCGGGCTCTGGCGTAAATCGCGCCAGAGTTTGCCGCGGTACGCTGCGGCGATGCGTCGTCTCGTCTCCTGCGCTGCGCTCCTTCTGCTCGCCTCGTGTGCGCCGCGCGATTCGTTCGATGTCTGGCCGCAGGCCGCGGGCCCACACACGAACTGGATCGCACCCGAAGCGCGTGTGGCGACCGAGTGGTCGGTCGCGCGCAACGAGAACATCCAGTGGAAGTGCGCGCTGCCGAACGCGGGGCAGGGCGGCATTGCAGTCGTCGGTGACCGCATCTATCTCACGACCTTCGCCGAGCAAGATCCCGCGAAGCCGCGGCAGTCGAACGTGATCCTCTGTCACGCGATCGATCGCGCGACGGGCGCGCTCGTGTGGTCGCGCGAGCTGCGCGCCGACCACGGCCGCACGAGCCCGCAGATGTACGCCTTCAGCGACTCGAACTCATGGTCGCCGATCGCGAGCCACGCGCGCGTGTGGTTCTTCAACTCGTCGGGCTCGATGGTGTGCTTCACGCGCGATGGCGAAGAAGTGTGGCGCCGTGAGTTCCGCACGCAGCCTGATGCCTACCCATTCAATCGTCAGTGCGAACCGATCGCGGTCGGCGAGTATCTCGTCACCATCGAGCCGATCGCGAAGGACCACCCGCGCCATGACGCCGCTCGCGACGACTGGAACTACCTGCACGCGATTGACCGCGCGACGGGAAAGGTCGCGTGGATCTCCGAGGATCCGTGCACGTTCTACTGCACGCCGGTGCTTGGCCCGCACGGAATTCTGATCGGGCGCGGCGGCCCGCACGATGTGCCTGAGCGGCCGGTCGGCTTGTCGATGATTGATCCCGCGAACGGCCGACGCGTGTGGGCGTTCGAGCCAAGCGGCGAGCTTGGCAGCGACGGGGGTTGGGAAGCGCTCTACGCGCTCCATTCGGACGAGCGATACGCGTATTGGTTTCGCAATGGCCGCGAGCAGTCGCACCTCGTACTCGATGCGCGCACGGGCGCGCTTGTTCGCGAGCAGTCGCTCTCGGGCAAGGTCGACATGACGCGCGCGTCGGGTGAACGACTTGTCGACGTCGAACTCGCGACACTCGCGGACCCTGCGTTTCCGCTGGCCGCAGGCGAGTCGCTCCACGTTCATCCGCAGTGGCACACGAACATCGTCGCGAACGGCTGGCACTGGTTCCTCTGCACGACCAACAACCGACGCAACGGACTCGCGCCCGCTGGTCACAGCGGCCCCGCGTTCTCGCTCGGCCGCGTGCAGGTCGAAACGGGCCGCGTCGAGATCATGGAACTTCCCGTCGGTGTCGCCATCGACGGCACGCGCCTGTACGGCAAGCCGCTCCGCACGAAGACCGTCGACGCGCGCGGCGTCGAGATCGCCGACGAAGATCGCTCGCACACCGACGGCTGGGAGATCGACGCGTTCTTTCCAACGCCCGTCGTGCTTGGCGGGCACCTCTACATCACGACCATGCTCGGCACGGTGTACGTCGTCGACGCGCACGCGCCTGTTCTCGATACGCGCGCGCTCGTCGCAGTCAACGACCTCGGCCCGCTCGGCGACTGTTGGTCGATGTCTGGTCCATCGGCCGCGGGTGGGGTGCTTTACCACCGCACCGCGCGCGAACTTGTGGCGATTCGGGCCGCAAAGTAGCGTGCTCGCATGACGCTTGAAGGGAAAACGCTCGCACCGAAAACGCTCGCACCGATCGGCACGACGGAACGCATTCGCGGTGTTGACATCGCGCGCGGCCTCGCACTGCTCGGCATTCTGCTCGTCAATGTGCGGTTCTTCTTCACGCCACTCGCGACGTCGATCGATCCGACTATTCAACTTCCCGGAGTTGAGCCGACCACGACCGACGCGATCGTTTGGAGCGTGGTCGAAGCGCTCTGCTCGTTCAAGTTCATCTCGCTCTTCTCGATCCTCTTCGGTTTCGGCCTCGCGATGCAGGCCGCCCGCGCGGCCGATGCGGGTAATGCGCGTTGGGGCCCGGGGCTTCGTCGCCTCGGTCTACTTCTTGCGATTGGCCTGTTTCACGGGATTATCGTTTGGTACGGCGACATTCTCACGTTGTATGCATGCGTCGGCGTGATCATCCTCTGTTGCGCGCGACTCTCGCCGCGCACGCTCCTCATCGCGGCAGGTGTGGTCGCGGGCATCACGCTCTTCCTCAGCGTTGCGGCTGCTTCGATGCAGTGGATCGTCGCCTCGTTTCCCGAGCCATTTGATCCGCCCGAACTCACGGCAGCCATCGAAGAAGCGCGCGCTGCGGAAGAAGCGGCTGCTGCGGCCGCGGCTGCTGCGGGCGAGTCCAACGCAGCGCGTGGTTGGCAGGCGATGGTTGAAGCGAACTTCAACATTCGTTCGTCCGCGTGGATTTCCGCGGAAATCGCAGCGATGCGCGAAGGGCCGTTCCTCGATGCGTTGCTCTTCCGCGCGACGAACTTCGCATTCTCG
>JBJOHQ010000045.1:0-3768 GCA_046047595.1 Planctomycetota bacterium
CGCTCCGCGCCGGGAACAGCGGTACTCGGCTGGTACTCAGCGATGCGCGAGTCACTCGGGATGGGCGGGTTCCAATCGGCAGACGTTGGTGGACTCGCGAACGCCCAAGCGCAGGATCAGATCTACACGGTCCCAGCACCTGGCGCGGCACTGTTGCTGATGATGGCATGCGGAGTTGAGAGACGTCGTCGGCGTTGAGTTTGTCCGCTGGCAACACAGGCTGGTTGAGAACGCGATTCGAGAGGACTTTTTGGCTCGGAACGTGCACGAGCGCGAGCACGAGAGTAAGGGCAACGGCAAGCGCAAGGGCAACGGCGACAGCAAGGGCCCATGAGGTCCGATCGAAAGGCGACACACTCTTCAGTTCGCGTCACGTCGTCCTTCGCGTACCCTTTCGAGAATGTCTGTCGAACTCTCCCCGCCCGATCTTCCGAACTATCCGATCTCGCGATCTGTCGCTGAGATTGCGCGCACTTGGACGGTCGATCCGCGCATTCCAGCGACCGTTCCTGGGTTTGATGCGCCATTTTTCCAAGCAGGATTGGCGGGTTACTCCGATGGCGCGATGCGATTGGTTGCTCGTCGTCACGGTGCGCCATTTTGCGTGACGGAAGCCCTCCTCGATCGAACACTCATCAATGGAGGAAAGGGGCGTCGCAAAGAAGACCCGGATCTTCTCGCGACCGAATGTGGCATGGGCGAGATCGAGGACAACATTGCCGCCGGTCTCGACGATCACCCAATCGCGGGTCAAGTCATGGGCACGCATCCCGATGAAATGGCGCGCGCGAGCGAGATCCTTGTGTCGATGAATTACGACGTCATCGATGTGAACCTCGCGTGTCCTGTGAAGAAGATCAAGAAGTCGAATCGTGGTGGGCACTTCTTGGCATATCCAGATGACGCGATCGAAATCCTGAAGGCTGTTCGTGCGGTGGTTCCCGCGTCGATTCCTTGTACGGTCAAACTTCGTCGTGCCTACGACGACACACCAGCGATGGCGGAGCGATTCGAGCAGATCTTTGCAGCGTGCTATGAATTGGGCTACGCCTGGGCAGTGGTGCACTGCAGAACGGTTGAACAGAAATACCTTGGCCCCGGTAAGTGGGAGTTTTTGCGCGATCTCGTCGCCCGCTATCCCGATCGGGTGATCTTCGGATCTGGCGATGTTTGGACGGTTGACGACATCTTTCGCATGCACGAGTACACCGGCGTTCACGGCGTTTCGGTGGCGCGCGGATGTATCGGAAATCCGTGGATTTTCCGACAAGCGCGCGCACTGATGCGCGGTGAACCTGCACTGGCGCCCACGCTTGTCGAGCAACGATCCGCGCTTGAAAGCCACTTCGAACTCGCGATGCAATTGCATGGCGAAGCCGCTGGCGGGCGACGTATGCGAAAGTTCGGTATCAAGTTTGCGTCGCATCATCCGCGTGGAGATGAAGTCAAACGTGACTTCATCGATTGCGAAACCGTCGCGGATTGGAAAGTGACGCTCACAAAGTGGTACTCGTAACCAACTCGAGCTCGCGTGAGCAGCGGTCGTCGCGCGATGTGCCCAGTCCGCGTTCATTACTCCGTTCGATGCAGCGTGACACCTGGCGAGGGTGCATGTGATTCCTCCTCCACATAGAGGTGTCCGGTCGCCACAAAGGGTGCGGAATTGGTGCGAGCCTTGAGTAGGGTGCACGTGTTTCCGAACAGGGCGGATGGCCATTGGCTCGGCCCGATCAGGTGCGTCGGCGGTTCGAGGTCGTGATGCCATGCCGCCCATGGCAGTTGGTAGACGAAGACCCGTCCGGCATCCTCGACCAGCACCGAACCCTCCGAATCGTGTTGCGATGTGTCGAAGTTCTCGTGGATGAATTCGTCTGGTGCGTCGAGCCCTCGTTCTCCATCAAATCCAGGCGCTCCGATCGCAAGAACTCCTGAACCGAGTGCTACTGATTGGCCGAAACTTGCGCCGCTCTCGAGGATCGGCGGTTCGATTCGGAGCGGTCGCTCTTCGCGTGCGTTGAGGTCGAAGAGGTATGCACATCCGGTACGAGCAGGAAACTCTGGATCGACCGAAGTCAGTGATTCGGCACCGGGTGCACCGACAACGAGACGGTCTCCTTCGAGAGCGAGTGCTGAGCCGAACCACATGGAACGGTTCGCTTCGGGAGCGGTGAGCGTGGCGACGTAGATCGGTTGGCCGTTCGAGAGTTGGTAGAGGAAAACCGCACCCGCGGATTCGAGTGCCGCATCGTTCCTCGCATCGTTCCTCGCATCACGCTTCTTATCACCTTTTGCATCGAGCGTGGCATTCGCGACGGCATCAGAACCTCGTGAGAGGTCAATCCCCGGCGCGCCGATCGCGAGCCAGCGTGTGTTCATTGCGAGAGTGCGTCCAAACCAACTACTCATTTGCGGAAGAGGGCATGGAATCGTTGCGATTGAGCGCCAATGTGCGTTTGCCACCTGTTCCGAATCCGATGCTCGCAATGTGTTGCTCGTGGAGGCTGCACGACTGTGTGGGCGCGCATCCAAGTGTGAGGCGAGGCGCGCGTTGCTGTTCGAGGATTCGCGATGGGGTGCGCTTCCGCGACTGGTGTTTGTCGGCGCGTGAGATTGCGATGACGAGGGAACCCGGCGGAAAATCTCGACTGATCCCACGTCGAAGAAGTCGCCAGCGTCGAACCGCGGACTACTGACGGCAGCGATGGTTGGATCGCCGACAGCGACAGCGATGGCCGCGCCAAACTCAGCGCCCGCCTGCGGCTCGGCGCTTTGGAGGATCGCTTCGCGCATCCATACGCCCGAGCTGCTGTCGTTGCGTGCGCGTGTCGAGTTTGACGCGTGGTTTGACGCGTGGTTTGACGCGTGGATTGATGCGCGGGTTGATGCGCGATTTTGTAGCGCACGAAAGTGCACCTCAACTTGTCCGGCGGCGATCCCGTCGATCTCGGCGCCGTCGGAGCCGATCAACAGCAGCGGCACCGGCCCCTCCATCGTGCGAAGTCGCGCGAGTGCGAGTGCCGCGCCGAAGTGGTCGAATCCGGACGACGATTGAAATCGATGCGTAGAAGTGATGGATCCACACGGTGCAATCGCGATGTCCTTCTCTTGAGAGTTGGCGCTCGCTTCGTCGAGCAGCAACTCGACGAAGCTGACTTCACCGAGCGTGCCGGCAGCGTCGCCCGAAGTCGGCGAACCAATCGCAAGCCACGACCCAGCGCCGACGACGACTTCACCCATGCGCAGCACCGTGGGGTTGGTTGGTTCGAGTAACCGACACGGCGGTTGCGCGTTGTCGCCTGCGGAACGCGCCGATGTCGCGCGTGGAGTTTGAAACGTCGAGATAGTTCGAAGCGCCATTGACGCGCTCGCGTTGGTCGCCACGAGCATGGCGGCGACGACAGCACAGAGAGCAATGAAGGTGACGAGCGCGCCGACGCGGTGTTTGTGGCTTGGTTTTGGGCCTGGTTTTGGGCTTGGTTTTGGGCTTGGTTGGGGGCTTGGTCGCGCACTCGGTCGCGCACTCGGTCGCGTACTCGAGGAACACCCGAGCGACGAACCAGTACGTTTCGGCGGCGTGCGTCGGCAACACGGTTCGTGGTCCGCAGGGCGAGGGGCGGTTGAGTTCCCTGCGCGATCTCCCGCGCGAACTCCCTCACGACCATCCGCGCGACCGCGCGACGGATCGCTTCCCCGCGCGCACGAACCGCGGGATGCGCGATCGCGCAACGTTCTTGCGTTCTCCGACGCCCGACTCCGACAATGTCCTTC
>JBJOHQ010000046.1:0-3666 GCA_046047595.1 Planctomycetota bacterium
GAGAGCCACGGGATCATCTTGTGGCGACCGATCGACATCCCGGTGAAATAGGCGCCGATGTCGCACGACTTGGTCGTCAGAATCGCGCCCACGAGAATCCACGGTGAGTGCTCGAGGCGGACGAGCATCCAAAATCCAAGCAACACGCCGCCATAGATCCCTGCAAGCAGCGTGCCGCCGGCGAGCGCGAGCGCGCCCTTCGGATCTCGTTCGCGGGCCATGCGCAAGAGCGCCGTCACAAGCATCGCGGTGAGTGCTGTTGAAAGCACACCTGAAACGCCGACGCTTGATGGAACAAGCGCGCTGAGCGAAGTTCCGACGAGCCCGAGCAGCGCAGCAGTCGACGCAGCAAAGAGACTTGCAGCAAGTCCTGCGCCGCGCAGGAAGGCAACGATCTCGCGCGCAATGAGAAGCGCGAGCAGACAGGCGAAACCGAAGAGCAGGAGCCCAGGCGGCAAGCCGCGTGCATGAGACCACGCGTCGAGCGAAGCGTCGAACCACACAACGGCCAGAATGAGCGCGATCAGAAGCGGGCCAGTGATGAGTCGTTGCCAAAGCATCGCGTTCAAATCTTTCTGATCAACACGCAGTCGCTGGCTGCGTTCACGCTAGTAGGTTGGAACACTCGGATCGATATCAACCGACCAAAGGTGAATTCCGCCAGCGAGACTGGTGACGTTGGTGAAACCCGCGGCGCGCAGCATGTAGGTCGCGGTGAGGCTTCGGCGACCGTGATGACAGTGGACAACCACGCGGCGATCCAAGTCGTCGTCGAGCTCTGCCTTCAACTCATCGAGCCTCGCTTCGAGTTCCTGAAGCGGCAGCAATCGCGCATGCTCAAGCCGACAGATATCCCACTCTGGCTGCGTCCGCACGTCGAGGATGAAGGGACGCGGGGCGCTCGCATCGCGGAAGAGTTGAGCGAGTTCGCGCGGAGTAGTTTCATCCTCGGGGCGGTGGGGATATCCCGCAGGAAGGCCGTGTTGATTCAGTCCGGTCACGAGAGCTGCTTTCGTTTGGTGCGAGCAAGCGGGGGTGTCGTCATTCAGCGTATCCAGCCGCTTTCAATGAGCGCTCGAACGGTGCGCGTTGCGCGAGTATCACCGCCGAGTTTCTTGAGCAAGGAAGCCTTCGTCCAAGCAGTTTTTCCTTGGGCGAGAAGTTGCATCGCTGCCGTGAATGAGCGCTGATCATCTTCAGCAGCCGCGAGTTTCGCCGCAACGGTCGCGTTCCACGCAGCGTTCACTCCGAGACCGATTGCTTGGGCCGCAGAAGCGTTGACGACAACACTCGTGCCGTCCTCCATCATGAGTTCCCACTTGGTGACTTCTGATGCGTCACCCTTTCCGATCGGCGCGATTGCAGCGATCGAGGTTGCGCGGGTTCGTGGTGTGAGCGCGGCCTTCTTCGCGATCTTCTTTGAAGACTGCTTTGCGACTTTCTTCGCGATCTTGGTTGAAGTCTTGTTCGCGACTTTCTTCGCGACTTTCTTCGCGACTTTCCCCGAAGTCTTCTTCGCAACTTTCTTGGCCGACTTCTTGGCCGACTTCTTCGTGACTTTCTTCGCCGTCTTCTTCACCGACTTTGTTGTTCGTGTGGGCTTTGCCATCACCGCTCACTTTCTTGCGGCGTGGGCCGCGGAGGTTTGCATTGCTCCCGCGAGGTTCCATGGCGCGGGCCGCGTCGTCGGCCAAACGGCTCTCGACGATGTCTGTCCTACTCACTCAATCAACGAGTCAATCATTCGATCTCGTCGAGATATCCTTGAATTTCACTTGCCGCTTTGAAATCTCCGACGGCACGGGCGCGCAGCAGCCCCGCCTTGAGTACCGGCGCGACCTCGCTGGATCGTTTCGCAGCCTCGAGCGCTTTCGCTTTATGGAAGAACGCGTAGCACTGCTTCGGGTCGGCCTCGATGGCGCGGTCGTACCAGCGAATCGCTTCGTCGAATTGCCCGAGTTTTTGGCACTCCTGTGCGAGGCCGTACAGCACGAAGCCGTCGTTCGGCTCGGCGGCGTGGAGGGCGAGAAGTTTGGAAAGTCGTTCGGAGCCGGAGGTTTGCATTGGGAGGCCCAGATTGGGGCAGGCGGGTACTCTACCGCCCCATGGCTTGCCAAAGTTTGCGACCACTCCGATTCGTCTGCGCGATCTTTCACGCATGCATGTTCCTCGGTTGTTCCATCGCGCTGATGGCGGCGCCAGGTTGTACGACCGCACCCCCAGGAACGCCCGTCGTCGATGAGGACGAAGCGAAATTGCCGCCGGTGCCAAAGTCGATGCGTGTCGTCAGCAGTTTCGGCGGTGTGCACCGGAAGGCCGAGATCGATGCGGGCATTTGGTACCAAGCGTTTGCGAATCGCATGCTCTTTCTCGATGCGCAGAGCGGTACGAAGTTGACGGAGCTCGAACTCGCGCCTCGGGGTACGACCGGACACGTGCAAGACTTTGTGCGCATTGGCAAGTTGATGTACGTCGTCCTCGAACACGATCAAGTGGTTGAGGTCGACATCTCCGTGGTGCGCAATCCTGTGGTGAAACGTCGCTGGGGCATCGCGGAACTCGGACTCGAGCCACGCGTTGTGGCGGATATCGATGGCGAGCCGTATGTTGGCGGAGTGGGCGGCGCGATTCGACTCGCAGATGCGAAGGCGATCGGTGAACACTTCGACGAAGATGGCAAGCCGATTCCGCCCGCGCCGCCGAGCGCATTCCTCGCTGGACGCACGGTTGATTGCATCGTTGATGCGGATGGTGGGCCGGTCGGATGCGTAGGGCGTCGCATCCTTCGACTTGAAGACGCGCATTATCTCGGTGCCGCGAACAAACTCTTTGTGATGCCCGAAGCGTGGGGAGGCGGTTACGGGTTTTTGCTGCAGGCGAGCGAGGGAGCGCAAGTTGGCTTGATGAGCCGCGATTTCCGCGAGATCTCGTCCAGCGGTCTTCGCGGTGTTGTGCACAACGTGCGCGCCTTCGACGATCGTTTCTTCGCGATCAACGACTTCGAAGTTTCGACTTGGAAACTCGAGCCGGTGCTTGATTCTGCGCTTGAGGCTGTTGCGGAATCGGAGGCGCAAGGCGCGGGTGGATTGCAACAGGTTGGCGAGTCGACGAAACCACGGCCGAAGTTTCGTCTTGGAGCGACACTTTCCGTGCCGGTTCGTGGCGCGCTTGATATCGCGAAGGTTCAACAAAACCGCTTCGCGGTCTGCGGCACCTTCGGTCGTTCGCTCTATCGCTACCTCCCCGAGGGCGACGCGCCCGGCGATACGTTCTACGCAGTCGAGCGCGTGCCTGGCCGACTCGATGTCTCTGTGACCGATCGACGCCGCATCCTTGCTGCGAGCAGCGAAGGCTCGTGGATGTACCTGATTGGCGAAGAGGCGGAGTTGACGCAGCGACCGATCGCGTCACCGGATCGACCTGATTTTTCAGTCGAAGCTTCGTGGGGCACGGCGACCGTCAGTGAGGATCGCAAAACCGTGACATTTTCGTTCGGCGAGCGCTCGCAGACGCATGAGCCAACCGGCGGTGCGGAAGTCTCGACCCTCGCGCTCGCGGATGGGAAAGTTTGGATTGGTCACACGGAGGGGATCGACGTGATCGAGTTCGATCCGTTGACCAAGCAAATCAAGTTGAGTGACTTCATCCGATTGAACGGACCAATGA
>JBJOHQ010000047.1:0-6766 GCA_046047595.1 Planctomycetota bacterium
CCAAGGTTTGAATTCTCACACTGTTTCGCTTCTCGTTTGAACACTCGATGCCATCTCCGTCACCGACAACTTCTGGAACCGCGCCTCGCGAAGTCGCCATTGCGCTGCGCGGCGTCACCATTGGATATGACCGTCCGATCGTCGAAGGTATTGACCTTGACATCTACGCTGGCGAAATCATGTTCATCGGTGGCGGGTCGGGGTGTGGAAAGACGACATTGCTTTCGAACATGACCGCGCTGCGCAAGCCGTTCGCGGGATCGATCATGATCGCAGGCACCGATGTCGCGACGGCCGACGATGAAGCGATCGCGCGTGTCCGTCGACGATTCGGCGTGATGTATCAACTCGGTGCGCTTTTCGGCGGGAAAACCCTGCTTGAGAACGTGCGTTTGCCGCTCGAGGAATTCACCGATCTCTCTGATCGCGCGATGGACGATATCGCGCGCGCGAAACTCGGCCTGGTCGGTCTTGGCGCTCACGCGCACAAAGAGCCGAGCGAAATCTCAGGCGGTATGCAAAAGCGAGCAGCGATCGCGCGCGCACTGGCACTTGATCCTCCGATCATCTTCCTCGACGAGCCAAGCGCTGGTCTCGACCCGGTGACAAGCGCGGATCTCGACGCGCTGATCGTTGCGTTGAATCGCATGCTCGGCACAACGTTCGTCATCATTTCGCACGAACTCGCGAGCATTTATGCGATCGGTCACCGCTTCGCGATGCTCGATGGCGCGCGCAAGCGACTTGTCGCGCTTGGAACTCCTACGGAACTGCGCGACTCGTCGCCAGATCCGTGGGTGCGCAACTTCCTCAATCGAGTTCCAACGGCAGAGGCCTAACGCGATGCAAGTATCAAACACTGAATCAAACATTGATTCAAGCACTGATTCAAGCACTGATTCAAACACTGACTCAGCGAGACGCGTGATTCAATCACGGTGCAATGCACGGAGCAAGTCATGAGCGCATCGAAGGAACTTCGGGTTGGCATCTTTGTCATTGCTTCGACATCGCTGATTTTCGGCGGCGTCATCGCGCTCGGCTCTGGTTCGTTGTTCAAAGACTCGGAGATTTTGGAGACATCCACCACCGAGTCGGTCAACGGTCTCCAGATCGGTAGCCCAGTGAAGTATCGAGGTGTTCCGATCGGTGAAGTCACCGCGATCAGTTTCGCGGATCGTTGGTATCCCGAGCACGGTGGAAACGGCGAGTACTTCGATTTCGCATCGCCCGTCGTGATTCGAATGAAGGTGCGTCTTGATGTGTTCGGTCCCGACAGCACGCACCTTTTCGGCGCGAATGTCGAAGAAGGCGTGAAGCAAGGCCTTCGCGCACGACTGACGACTGCAGGATTGACGGGTGGGTTGTTCGTCGATTTGGATCTCAACGACACGCAGGCGTTCCCTGCGACGAAACCGCCGTACACGCCTGCGTACGCGTACATTCCGAGTGCGCCGAGCCGATTCGATCAACTCATCGATCGCGTCAACACGATCGCGAACAATCTCTCGCAAGTGGACTTCTCATCGCTTGGATCGAGTTTGCAGCAAACCGTTGGAAACATCGATGACGTTGTGAAGCGTCGTGTCGATCCGATGATGGTGAGTGCGGAGAAGTTCATCGAAGAGTTGCGTGCGACGAATCAGCGCTTGCAGGTGATTCTGAGCGACAAGGCGATCGAAGCCACGATGTCCAACGTGGAGCAGGTGACCGATCAACTGCGCATCGCCTTCGACGGAAATGGCGCAGGGCTCAAGGAAGCCCTCGTTGAAATTCCCGCGATGATGAAGAGTGCACGTGAGGCGGCGGATCGACTCGATGCGATGCTTGCGAGCGAGAAAGTCCAGCGCATCCTGACCAATTTGGATACGGCAACAGGAACACTTGCCCCCACCGTTGAGGAGTATCGCGGTATCGGCGAGCAAGTCTCGGAGATGTTGCAGAGTGAGTCGTACGAGATCAGTCAACTCATTGAAGCGCTGCGGAAGACCGCGGAAAATCTCGAAGAACTCAGCGCACGCGTGAAGACTGATCCTGCCCAAGTGATCTTCGGAAAATCGCCAAAGCCGTTGCCGCCAGGTGCGCCAAGGCCGAAGCAGGAATAACTCAACGGCAGTGCGTTGACGGAGATGGTGTGCGTTGATCGCCTGCACTCTCCGATGAAAACGTGACGATCCGTACGTGTTTGAAAGCTTGGGTTGTTGAAAGCTCGGATGTTTGAAAGCTCGGATGTTTGAAAGCTTGGGTGTTGGAAAGCTCCGTTGGAACCGCCAGAAGGACTGAATCATGCGACCACGCCACACTTCAATTCGCGCCACTTCACGGAGTATCCTCGCTGCTTGTGCAGTCTCACTCGCGTTGACAGGTTGCGATGCCTTCAATCGATTGGAACCTCCCGTCGCGCAATACAGGCTCGAACCTTCAAAGCAAGCTCCAGTTGAGGGTGCTCAACTCGGAACTGTGACTGTGATGCGCTTCTCGTCCATTCCTCCTTTCGATGGACGCGCATTTCTCTACAAGACGAGCGACGGCTCTTGGCGCGCGGATGCATACAACAGCTTCCTCTCCGATCCGTCGGACATGATTTGCGATGCGACGGCGAGAGCGCTCGCGTTCAGTGGTCGCTTTTCGCTTGTTGGAGTGCAAGGCATCGCGGTGCGTTGCGATTTTCTGGTCGATGGTGTCATCGAGTCGTTCTACGCCGACTACAGCGACCCGCAGCGTCCGGTGGCGGTCGTGGAGATCCACGCGTATCTCCTCGACGGTCGCGGGGGGCGAACTCGTTTGCTTGCGCATATGGGCGGGAAGTCCGACGCGCCGATCAAGGGCGCGACTGCAAAGGATGTCGCCGATGCGTTCTCGGTAGCCGTGTCACAGGTTCTTGATCAGATCGTGCGCAAACTGCCAGCGGAAGTCGAGGCCCAGCAGACAACCGCTCCCGCAAGTGCAGCGAAGTCTGCGGCCGCATTCGATTTGGAGTGACGCGAGCGGACGCGGGCTCTCGCGCGTCATGCAATTTTGCGCTGCTTGGAACTCCGTGCTTGTTGGGAACTTCGCGCGTCTGAGAAACTTCGCGCTTCACCTGCAAAAACAGGGCTGAACGCACGCGGGGAATCGTCTAGCCTACGGCATTCCATGACCGCTGGGCCGTTCCATCGTCGCAGTACTTCGACCGCAGCCGACGACATCGCGCGTTCGCTTTCCGCGCAGTTTCTCGACCTCGCGGCGCGCGTTCGAACGATTGCCCCGCCCGCTGCCAACGAAGTGCTGCGTATCGAACGCGAAGTTGACCCGGTCGACATTCTGCTCTGGTTGCGCGGAGCCCCCGCAGGCACGCGACGTTACTTCCGCGATCGAAGTGCCAAACTGGAGGTCGCTGGTGTCGGTGTCGCGCGTCGCGCAACATTCGGGTCGCACGAGGCGCTGCGGCTTGCGCCGCACTCGTCTGAGGGCGCACGCGAACCGATTCACTTCACGGCGCAACCGTTTGATCCTGCGCGTTCACGCGAGCCATCCTGGCGAGCGTTTGAATCGAGCGCATGTGTGCTTCCGATGGTGGAGTTCCGGCGCGAAGGCGAACGTCATTGCATCGCGGCGAACATTGTGGCGGACGGTGAAGACGGCAGCGCGCGCGACGAAGTCGCCAAGTTGCTCACGCGTTTGGCTGAGCCATCGAACGCGTGCGTGGTCGAGCCTGCACTTCTTCGTGAAAGCGATGGAGATGGAGAGGCGCGGTGGACGCGCGCAGTGCGCGCCGGACTCGACGAAATTCGCGCGGGAAACCTGCGGAAGATCGTCTTGGCGCGCACGCGGCGTTATGCCGCAAGTGGGCCGCTTGATCCACCCGCTGTTCTCGCGCGGCTCGCATCGCGCGAATTGCGCGGCTTCCGATTCCTGATGGAAGTGGGCGAAGGTCGTGCGTTTCTCGGCGTGACGCCCGAGCGGCTGGTTTCACGTTCTGGTCGCGTCGCGCGCAGTGAGGCTGTCGCGGGAACTCGGCCGCGCGGCGTCGACGCAGTCGCCGATCGACTGCTCGGTGAGTCGCTTCTTGCGAGCCAAAAAGACCGTCGAGAGCACGAGTTCGTTGTTGAGCGCGTTCGCGAAGCACTGGCATCCTGCTCAACGAGTTTGCGGATTGATTCCGAACCTCGTCTGTTGCGCCTCGCGTACGTCCAGCATCTTGCGACACGCGTGCAGGCCGAATTGCGCGATGGAACAAGTGATGCAGACTTGGTGCGACTCTTGCATCCGACGCCTGCGGTTGCGGGCGCGCCGATTGCGCCTGCCATCGAAGCGTTGCGCGCGTTTGAGCCGTTCGATCGAGGGCTTTACGCGGGACCAATCGGCGTCGTGTCGCGCGATGGCGCGGAGATCGCTGTTGCCATTCGTTCCGCGCGCATCGATGGCGACACGCTCGTTGCATTCGCAGGCGCGGGCATTGTCGAGGGCTCTGATCCAGCGGAAGAATGGCGCGAAACTGGCCACAAACTGCTCGCGTTCGAGCGACTCGCGACCTGATACCTTCTCGCAATGCGCGATGCGCCCAACATCAACATGGCGTGGACGATGCTCGCCGCCGAGGAGTGTGCGCGGCTCGGAGTGCGACACGCGGTGATTTCGCCCGGCTCACGCAGCGCGCCGCTCGCGGTGGCGTTCGCGCGACATCCCTCGATACAAACACATGTCGCGCACGATGAGCGCGGTGGCGCATTCATGGCGCTCGGTATCGCGAAGGCCTCGGGGCTTCCCGCGGTGCATGTGATGACGAGTGGCACCGCGGTCGCGAACGTGCTGCCTGCCATGGTCGAGGCGCGCATGACGCGCACACCGCTCTTGATCTTTGCCGCGGATCGCCCGCCAGAATTGCGCGATTGCGGCGCGAATCAAGCGATTCCTCAAGCGCAACTTCTCGCAGGTGCTGCGCGTTGGTCGGTCGACCTGCCGTGTCCAACGAGCGAGATTCCCGCTGAATTCGTGCTTTCGACCGTCGATGAGGCGTTTGCGCGAGCCTGCGGCATCGCGGGCGCGCAGGGCGGTGGCGTGCACCTGAACTGGCAATTCCGTGAACCGCTCGCGCCGGATGCGCGCGCGTGGGACGAGAACTGGCTCGCGTCGATTGCGCGGTGGTCTCGTTCAGAAGAGCCATGGCGTCAAGCGATGCCCGCAGTCGCGGCTGAAGTTGAAATTGACTCAGCGATTGTGGTCGCGGGTTGCGTGCGTGGATCGACGGCGCGGAGTCTTTCGCGCTGGAAAGGAACGCTTCTCGCGGACGTCACAAGCGGGCTCGCTGATGTTGGAACGACGGGCGCGGACCTTGTGCTGCGCGCGGCGTTCGACGGCGGAACGACTGAAGAACGCGGGGGAAACGAGGCTTTGCAACGGGCGCTCCGCGTTGATGCGATCGCAGTTGTTGGCGATCCTGTTGTTTCGAAGCGCCTCAACGCATGGATCGCCGCGCAACCAAGTGGTGTCACCATCTTTGGCGCGGGAGATCCGCGCGTTGATCCGTCGCATCGCGCCGACGCGGTGTACGCGGGGCCGGCAGCACTGTGCGCGTCGCGCGGGCTCAAGAAGCATGCGGGTTGGAAGCGTGCGCTCGCTGTTGCAACAGAAGCGAGCGCGCGTGCAATGAACGGAGAGCGCGCGCTCTGCGAGCCGACTGCGATGGCGAGCGTCGTCGCAAGCGTAGAGAGTGCAAACTGCGATCACGGCACGGTGTTCTACGGTTCATCCATGCCGATTCGCGATGCAGACTTTCTCGCGATCACGCCGCCGAAAGGCTGGCACACGTCGGCGAATCGCGGTGCGAGCGGGATCGACGGCCTCATCGCGAGTGCCGTCGGACATGCCCACGCAACGCATGAACCAGTCATCGCCTTTGTAGGTGATGTGAGCGCGCTTCATGACATCGGAAGTTTGCAACTCGCTGCGCTTGTCGAGACTCCGCTGGTCATCGTGGTACTCAACAACGACGGCGGCGGGATCTTCCGCTATCTGCCGATCGCGAAGCACGATGATGTGTTCGAAGCATGCTTCACCACGCCGCACGGTTTGGTGTTTGCCGACATCGCGCGATCGTTTGGTGTGGCGGTGGAAGCGCCGAAAACGCGTGCGAATCTTGAGAAGGTCGTGGCGCGAGCGTTGAAGCGCGGTGCGGCGACGGTGATCGAAATCACGTGCACGCGTGAAGCGAGCGAGCAATGCCGCGCGCGCGTCGCGCAAACAGCCATCGATGCGTTGGCGCGGGAATTCCGCTGATGTCACGCGTGACGCTTCTGCACGGTTTCCTCGGCTCACCGAGCGATTGGGCGGAGGTTCTCGCGCTGCTTCCGATGGGCATCACCTGCAATTGTGTGCCGCTTCAAGAACTCGGCTGCCGCTCGATTGCGGAAGCCGCCGTTGCGCTTGCGAATCGCCTCGAATCTCGGCCATGTGATCTCCTCGTTGGTTACTCGATGGGCGGACGCATCGCGCTTGAACTCGCTTCCACGCAGCCTCAACTCGCGCCGCGATTGATGCTCCTTTCGGCGAGTCCTGGCTTGTCAGCGAGTCCTGGCTTGCCTCTCGCGCAAGCGGCCGATGCCAACGCGAACCACCACGCATCAAGTCCAGAGGAAACCGCACGCGCAAAGCGCATGGCGGAAGATGATGCGCGCTCCGCAGAAATCCTGCGTGATGGACTCGATGCCTTCGTCGAACGCTGGTATCAGCTTCCGCTCTTTGCACCGTTCGCCGCGCATCCTTCCTTCAACGCGACACGACTTCG
>JBJOHQ010000048.1:0-4055 GCA_046047595.1 Planctomycetota bacterium
TCCACTGGCGATACCGTGCGCCGCGAATCCATCCAAAATCACCTCGTGACGTAGCGAACTCAAAAGCTGCGCATGCACTTCGTTCAAATTGAGTGTTTCAACGATCGACGAGGTCGCCTCATCATGACGAATCGCCGCTGAAATCTTGGCCACCATTTCATCGCTCGCACCTTCCGAACGCACACGCGTCGACATGCTCGACACCATGACTTCGGACACGATGAAAGACAACACAATGATTCCAATTGCCGATCCCGCCCCCGACATCGACGATCGCAACGCGGCGACCATGCGCGCGACCTTGGCATCTCCCAATTGCATCAAGGTTGTCGTCAGTGCAATCGAAGCAATTGTTGAGACAAATCCGTAAACGCACAGGATCGCAGCAATCGTGAATGGCGATCGAGCGAGCATCGGCCATGCACTCGCGACGAGCACGCCCGCCGTGGCCCACAGTGACCAGTGCGCAATCGTCATTGCACCCTTTCGCATCATCCAGCGACCCGCGGCAATTGCCCCCACAACTCCCGCACATTGCGCGGGAAGCATCAAACTTGCGGTCGCCAGCGGAGACTGCGCATACCCATATTGCAGCACAAGCATCACGTAGAAGTGCAGGTTGACACCAGAGAAAACCGTGAGTGCTATGAGCACTCGAGAAAAACCACGCACACGGAATGCGTCCCAACGAAACGCTGGCCGAGCGACGCGGCGACGCGCGAGCGCAAAGAGAGAAGCGAAGACCGCCGTCGCCGCGCACCACGCATAGAACTCTGGATTGAAATTGAAATCCACACCCTCGGCCAACGCTTGAACAGCAGAGAGAAGCACGAAGCCCGCTGCAAATGGTGTCCACAGTTCAACGCGCTTCCTTAAATCTTGACTCGAATCTTCAGGCGAATCTTGAGTCGAATCTTGAGTCGAATCTTGAGTCGAATCTTGAGGCCGTTGAGTGAGCGAACCGCCGCGATCTGCCGTGCCTTGAGGCTCGGCCACCTTCGCGCGATCCCGCAGAAGCGACCCACTCAGCAGCATTGCGATGCCCGCAACAAGCCAAAACCCACCGAGTACACGCCAGTCTTGCCTGGAGAGAACGAAGCCTGCGAGCAATGGCACCACGAGATACACAATCGGGGACATCATCCCGTAGCGCGCGAAGGCTCGTGCGCGGAGCGGACTCTCAGCAAACACCATCGCGATTGCAGCCAATGCAGAGACCGTCACAGCCACCCGAGCGAGCGCCACGAACGCAAGTCCAATGATCGCGCTCTCAATGATTGGCGCAAACATGACAAGGAACGAACCAACAATCATCAACGTTCCGCAAGCCTGAAACACAAGCGTCGTACTCAATCGCACTCCGATTGCCGCGATCGGAAACACGACCAGCATGGAGATGACGTCGGGCATTCGACGAAGTACCGCCATTTCGTTCGAATTGGCGTTGAGCGTCTGCTGCATGGGCATGACCATTTGCGGCAGCGTGGCGGGAACGATCATGGCCGCCGTTGTTGCAATGCACGCTGCAATCAACGTGTTGCGCATGTGTGTGGTCATGCGTTCACTCACACCCATCGACCTCGCACGGGAACACTCGCGGGCCAGCGCCGGCGCCACACCACAAACACCAGCAGTGCGCCCAACATGCCAAGTGAAAAACCTGCGCAGACATCGCTCACATAGTGCGCTTGGACAAAGACGCGCGTCGAAATTCCGCACGCGCCAAGTGCGAGCAACAACCAACCGAATCGCGGAAAGAGCAATGCAAACATCATCACGAGCGCACCGAAGGTTGTCGCATGTCCGCTCGGAAAACTATTCACATCATGTCCGTAGCTGAACGGCGTGAATCCGAAGAATCCCGCCTCAAACAAACGCTCTGGGCGCGCCTTCCCAATGATGAGTTTCAGAATGTTTCCTGCGAGCCCGCTGCCCGCAACCGCGACAAAGAACGCAAACGCCCATCGCGCAGCGTTGTGCCACTTCGCGAGCGCGAATCCCGCAAACAAAACCGCGCTTCCAACGAGCCACCAGGTACTTTCGCCAACTTCGGTTGCCGCTTGAATGACCGCCGACTTGTGGAGACTCTCCGCACGGGCCCAGTGCGCGACACGCTCGTCGACAAAAAAGTGTGCAGGAAGCACCAACGCCAACGGCGCCAACGCGACCACCCAGTGCGCGCGCGTCACGACGACCGAACCATTCACAGACGCGTGATTCGAGTCAGCCACGCGTCGCCCTCTTCATGCGGAATGCGAAGACAATCATCGTCCACGCAGCAAACGCGAGCACGATGACCACCGGTGTTGGACCAGTCCACCCACGCCCCTCAGCGATGCGCAACGCAAGCAACGAAACCATCGCCACCAACGCTCCACAACCAATCGACGGAAGAAGCGTTCGGATCGCATCCCCCATCGTTGCCCCGACCAGCCGTTGCGCGAAAAGAAGCGAGGTGACCGCACAAACTCCGTGCGCGACGGCGAATGCTGCAGAGAATCCAACGGCTCCCCATTGCGCCGTCGCTGGCACGCCAACCGCGATCATGGTTGCGAGCCGAATCAGCATGGCGATCCGATCGAGATCGGGACGGCCAACGCCCCAAAAGAGCGCACCACACGAACTCGCGATGACAGAGAACCAACTCGCGACGGCGAGCAGCGCGACCAATCCAGTTGGACCTGCGTACGCGGCGCCATAGACGACCGTCGGAACTCGACCATCGAGGACGGCAACCGCCGCGACCGCAGGCATCACCAAGAGCGCCACGCCAGAGACTGCGAGGAGCCACACGCGGCGAAGTCGCTCGCGGTCATCGCGAATGTGCGCGTATGCCGGCGCGAGCACCGTGCCAAAAACCGGGAGCGCGATTTCGCTCGGCAACGAAGTCAATCGTTGCGCGAGCGTGAACACGCCGAGCGTCGCAAGATCGGCCGCGCGACCAATCACGAAGGCAGGCATTTGTACGAAGAGCGCAATGAGAAACGGAATTCCAGCGGCGCGCGCGGCGAACGCACGAAGCTCAAACGACGCTTCCGCGTCGGAAGTGAGATCAATGCGCTTGGGGACGAGAAGCCAACCGGTTGCCGTGCCTGCGATCGCGGACGCGAGCGTTCCGATCGCGAGCGCCAACGCACCGAATCCCATCAACGCGCCCAAGATGGAAACCGAAATCTGCACGAGTCCGCTCGCAAAGAGCGAAATCGAAAGTGGCGCGAGTCGCAGTTCTTTGCGCTCGCTGTGGACCCACGGATTGGCGAGTCCTGCGAAGAGCGAACTCGCTGCAACAATTCGAACAAGTGCAGTCAAATCGTCGCGTTCGAAATACCAATCGATCAGCGGTGCTGCGAGAAAGATCCCGAGTGAGAGCAGGAATCCGCGGACCGCAGTGATACGCAACGCCGCACCTAAGAAGCGCGGATCACTGCTGCGCGTACTCTGAGCGATCGCCTGATCAACACCGACGTAGGTCAGCGCCTCGACCATCCCCGCAACGGCCATCACGGCCGCGAGAGCACCGAAATCACTTGGCGCGAGCATGCGCGCGAGTACGACGCTTGCAACAAATCGAAGCCCTCGATCGGAGAGCCGTGCCGCGAATTGCCACGTGGCCGCACGAGTCGTCTTCGCACGCAGGCTCATGCGATCCACACGCTCGCACTTCGGCTTTCGAAGGGGCCAAGTCTCGGTTTTGGGCTCGAACGCATCCTCATCGCGGGAGAGTCTAACCGCGACGCAGTGCGGCGTTACTCCGTCGGCTCACGGCTCTCATCACGGCGCGCGCGCAACTGCTCCTCCACCAAACGCAGCAGTTGATGCATCTCCGCGCGTCCGGTCTCGACGTCGTTGGACAGTTTCGAAACCAACTGTTCTAACTGTTCGATCCGGGCAGACGCCGGGGCCTGCGGAGCGCCCTCGCCTGCGGGTGCGGAGCCAGACGCGGCCGCGAGCGACGGATCGATCGAATGAAGAAGCGAACGATCGAGCGAGTGCGCGGCAAGATCCGCGGCACCTCTCTCCACCAATGGAGAGAGCGCTGCACTCATCCCCTCCGC
>JBJOHQ010000049.1:0-5964 GCA_046047595.1 Planctomycetota bacterium
CGCGTATTGGAAGTGGCGCAAAGAGACGGCGTTTGGCGCCGACGAATCGAAGTGGCCGTCGGCGGCGGAGCGTCGCCATGCGATGCTCGACTACGCACGCTGGGCGTGGCGCATGCGCAAGCATGTGAGGTGAGCATGCCGCCAGAGGGAGCCGCCGCAGCGGCGACCGCGAGCGATACGGGTGCCCGATGTCTGGTGATCGAACGTAGTGAGATCAGCAGCCATCGGAACGGATGGCGTGCGATCTCGACGAACTCCACGCGTTGAAGTTTGAACGTCCACGGTTCCGATGGCTCTCGGCGCTCGCTGCGCTCACACCTCGAGACATCGGGCACCCGTGTTTGAGCGCTCGCAACCTGCTTCGCAACTTGCTCGCTCTGGCCAGCTCCCCTCGGAGTGAATCCGAGGGGGCTGAGATTGAGTCGTGTTTGAGGCGCTCGCGACTCGCTCGCGTTCTTCGCGAAAAAAAGTTCTTCGACTTTTTGCACCAAACTTTTTCCGAACATCGAGGAGTCGCGCAAAGCGTCGGTATCGTCGCGCGCCATGGGAAAGACACGCATCGAATTTTTGTGCCGCGACTGCGGCGCCAATCACCCGAAGTGGCAGGGGAAGTGCCCAGATTGCGGCGCTTGGGACAGCCTCGAGAAGTTCGCGGTCGAGGTTGAAGCGACGAAGCCGGGCGCCGGACCAATCTGGGGCGGCGCTGAGGGCGCGTCACCTGAGGAGGCGGAGCAACTCGCGCGGTCGGGCATCGGTCGCGCGGTTGCGCTTTCGGAGGTCCCTGAGGCGCAGGTACCGCGGATCCCGACAGGCATCAGCGAGTTCGACCGCGTGCTCGGCGGCGGCGTCGTGCCTGGGTCGGTCATGCTTCTTGGTGGTGATCCAGGAATCGGTAAGAGCACGCTTCTTATGCAAGTCGCGGCCTCGATCGCGGCGAGCGGCGGGACTGCGCTCTACGCATCGAGTGAAGAGAGTCCGCAGCAGGTGCGATTGCGCGCAGAGCGACTTGAGCCCGTCGTGCGCGCGGGCGGTGCGAAGGCTCTCGGCGAGCGGCTCCTTGTTCTGGGCGAAACGAACGTCGCGCGGATCGTCGAGCAAGCTCGTCGAGTACGCGCATCGCTGGTACTCGTCGATTCGATTCAACTCGTCCATCGCGCCGACGTGTCGGCCGCGCCAGGTTCGATCGCTCAACTTCGTCGCTGCACGCTCGACCTCGTCGCGCTCGCGAAGTCGACGGGCTGCGGGGTTGTCCTCGTTGGTCACGTCACGAAGGAAGGTGCGCTTGCTGGGCCGAAGTTGCTCGAGCACCTCGTTGATGTTGTGCTTGGTTTCGAAGGCGATCGGCACTCGGCGCTTCGCGTCGTGCGCGGCGTGAAGAATCGGTTTGGCTCAACGCAGGAAATCGGCCTTTTTGAGATGCAAGGCGATGGATTGGCGGAAGTCGAAGCGGTGCGTGTGCCGTTGGCGGGTGGGCCGCCAGCACCAGGATGCGCGTTCGTTGCCACGATGGCTGGAACGCGCTGTTTGCTCGGAGAAGTGCACGCGCTTGTTTCGACGGGTTTTCTCGGAAGTGCCAAGCGTCGCGCGTCTGGTCTTGATTCGAGTCGACTCGCGATGTTGATCGCAGTGCTTGAGAAACATGCTGGCCTACGACTCGCGGATCAAGATGTGTTCGCGCAGGCGCTCGGTGGGCTGAAAATCGCGGAGCCTGCCGCAGATCTCTCGATCGCGCTTGCGGTTGCTGGTGCGTTTCTCCACCGCACGCTTCCGCACGGAACTGTGGCGATTGGCGAGGTCGGGCTCACCGGAGAGTTGCGCACGGTTCCGCACATCGAACAACGCGTACATGAATCACTGCGGCGAGGCGCGCGCGTTGTACTTGTGCCGAGTTCCGCGAAGATCGGCGCGAATGTCGAGCGCGACGCGCGAAACGAACAGCGCGACATTGTGAAAGTTGGCACGATCCAACGCGCGCTCGATGTACTCTCACCGGTGCAGCGAGGTCTGAAGGAAGGTCGCAGTGCGTCGGACACGTCGCGTGGTGCAGATCAGGGTGTCCACGGAATGACTTCTGAACTCGGAAGTGCACGCGCGACTGAACCCAATACTGCAGTGGGGGCACGTCAGACGGGCACGAAAAGGCGCGCGTAACGACTGCGATTGACAATGAGATGCTCGATTCCGACGAGCGCGGGGGCTCAGGCCCGCTTTGCAAAAACGATTCGGCCGATCTTGCCGACCATTGCCGTGGGTCAACCCGCTCCGTTGGGAAGTTCATAAGAACAGTACTTGCATGGACTTAACGAACGAAGGCCAGAGAAAACTTGCTGCGCTCGCCCTACGCGGTTCCGCCCGACTAGACGAGTTGCTCGCGAGTCTGTAAGTTTCCCGCTCATCAATTCGGCCAGAGTCGGCCGATGATGGAGAACCGTCCGGCCGTGTCCTTTGGTGGTCACGGCAATAGGCGGACGGGTGGATGACGTGGACCGTTGAACCCGGTCCCAAAACTAGTACGGAGAGTTTCATACATGAGTCTCACCAAGACCGTCGGCTTCTTCGCCGGAACGACCCTCGCCATCGGTGGCGCGGCTTTCGGCGCTGATCAGAACAGCGAACTCGCGGCAGAAGTCGCGAACCTCAAGGCACAGATCGCCGAGATGAAGAACTCGCAAGGCGATGCGTGGCTCACCGAGCAGCGCGCCTCTGAGATCCGCGGCATCGTGACCGACGTCCTCGCCGACGCGGACACCCGCTCGAGCCTCCAAGGCAGCGGCGCTGGCGCCGGCTACAACGGCGGCTTCTTCATGTCGTCGGCTGACGGCAACTACTCGATGAAGCTCAACGTTCTCGAGCAAGTTCGCTGGACCTTCAACAACCGCAGCGATTCGGGCACCGGCGAAGATCAGACCTGGGGCTTCGAGAACAAGCGTACGCGCATGACCTTCGGCGGCAATATGGTCGACTCGACCTGGTCGTACAAGGTTGCGTACTACTTCGCATACTCGAACGACGTTGAATTCGACGGCGCTTCGCCAGTCCTCGCTGACGCTTTCGTCGCGAAGGACATGGGTGGCGGCCTCTCGTTCACCGTTGGTCAGTTCAAGCTCCCCTTCTCGGGCGAGTACGGCACCGACGCTGGCAACCTCCAGTTCAACGACTACTCGACCATCAGCAACGCATTTGCTGACGGCTACGGCCAAGGCCTCATGCTCTCGTACTCGGCCGACGCGTTCCGCGCGGCTGTCGCGTACGTCAACGCGCTGAACCAAGTCGACGCTGACTGGACCGAGGGCTCGCCTTCGGACGAGTACGCCTTCACTGGCCGCGCTGAGTTCAAGCTCTCGGGCACGTGGGATCAGTTCAACAACGCGATGTCGTTCCGTGGCGAAGAGATGGGCGTCCTCATCGGCGCTGGTCTCAACTGGGCCGACTCGAACACCGCTGGCGACGGCGACGTGTTCGGCGCAACCGTTGACGTCACCGTCGACTTCGGCGGCGCGAACGTCATGGGTGCCTTCTACTGGGACAACAACGACGACGCTCCGGGCGGCGCCGAGAACCCATACGGCTTCACCCTCCAGGGCGGCGTGTTCGTCTCTGACGACGTCGAACTCGTTGCTCGCTACGAGTACGGCGACGCAGACACCAACCTCGACGCGAACGACTTCTCGACTGTCACCTTCGGTGCCAACTGGTACCTCGCTCAGAACACGGCGAAGTTCGGCTTCAACTTCGGCTACGCGTTCGACGGCATCGGCGACGTTTGGGAATTCGCAGCTTCGGGCAACAACTGGCTTGCAGACGGCGTCGACCAAGACGGCCAGTGGATGCTCCAAGCCCAGATGTCGTTCAGCTTCTGATTTCAGACAGGCTTCGGCCTGCTTGACAGAGAACGCATCCACCCATCAGGCACTTCGGTGCCTATGAAAAAGGCTCAGCCGGCCGCTCCGTAAGGGGCGGCCGGTTTTCCTTTCAGCAGGCCGCTCCGTAAGGGGCGGCCGATCTTCCTTTTGAGGTTCCGCCTCGCCATCGATTGCATGGCGTGCCTTTCGTTCACGAAATCTGGCGTGTTCTGTGCGTCGCTGCCGATATGCGGACGTGCGGGAAATCCCCGCACACGAACCGAAGGAGCAGGCAGGATGCCGACTAATACGCACAGGACGTGCGCCCCGACGTGCACCTCGACGTGCACCGCTATTCGCACTGGCCAGACCTCGCGCCGCATTCGAAAGGCGTCAAGGATTCCCGGCCCACTCTGGACGCCGCTCATGCTCGCAGCGCTCGGTCTCGCGGGTGCAGCTCGCGCAGGCGACGCGCCACCCGCGACCGATGTCAGCGAACTCATGAAACGCATCGAGAAACTCGAAGCGTCGAACCGAGCACTCGCGAGCGAAGTCGAAACACTGCGCGAAGGAAGCGATGAAGCGTGGCTCACCGAGCAGCGCGCTGCCGAGATTCGCGGCATCGTCACCGACGTTCTCGCGGACAGCGACACGCGACGCAGTCTTCAATCCTCCGGCATGACTGCTGGTTGGAACGACGGCTTCTTCCTCGAAAGTCCTGATCAACGATTCCGCATGAATGTCGGCGGCTTGTTGCAAGCTCGCTACATCTTCAGCTCGGTGCCGAATGGTGACTCGGGCGTCACCATCGCCAACAACTACGTCGCGGACAACGTTGCGAATCGCTCGGGTTTCGACATGCCGAACACCCAACTCTGGCTTGAAGGTCACGCCTTCGGTCCAGATTGGCAATACAAAGTGCGCGGCGAGTTCTCGTCGAACGGTGAAGCGTCGCTCGGGCAATATCCACTCTCGAATCTCGGCAGTAGTTCCGGCGATTTCGCGCTGATTGATGCGTACGTCCGCACGCAACTCTCCGATGAATTCGCGCTGCGCGTCGGCCAATTCAAGTTGCCGTTCGCGCGCGAACAACTCGTCGACGCCGAATATCAACTCGGTGTCGCGCGATCGACGGTTGTCGAGCACCTTGGCGTTGGTATCTCGCAAGGCATCGAGTTGTCGTGGATTTCGGACGATGTGCGCGCAGCGGTCGCGTACTCCAATGGCGGCGATGACAACGTCTATGGCATCCTCAAGGGCGCTGGAAGCGATCCAATCAATAGCGCGTGGGACGATGACACGGTTGACTGGGCTGTGACCGCGCGTGTCGAGTGGAAACTCTCAGGTCAGTGGCAGCAGTTCAACTCGATGACCAGCCCGCCAGGCGATGAGATGGCAGTTCTGATTGGTGTTGCTGGCAACTTCCAACAGGGCGATCCAAACTTCGGCACCGACTCGTCGAACACTGATCCCAACACATGGCTCATCGGTACGGCCGATGTGAGTCTCATGTACGGTGGCGCGTCGCTCTTCGCGAGCTTTACCTACTCGTACATGGATTCGGAAGCAGCGTTCGTCGAAGGTGGCAACGGCTTCGGCGTGCCGAACTTCTTCGACATTGGCGACAGCGATATGTGGGGCATCGTCGTGCAGGGCTCGTACTACTTCCTGCCGAAGTGGGAAGTGTTCGGGCGCTTTGAGTTTGGCGCCGCCTCGATCGATGGAATCGACAACATCACGTCGCCGCAAGGCACTGCGAGCCTTTGGAACGACAACAACCTCTCGATCCTGACGGCTGGTGCGAACTGGTACATCGACGGCGAGGACCTCAAGTGGGCGTTCGACGCAGGTATCGCGTTTAGCCCGGTCGACGGCATTTGGTGGAACGGCGAGAACGGTTGGCGCGCGTCGGCGGAAGAGAGCGAGTTTGTCTTCCGCACCATGCTGCAGATGGCGTTCTAAAAGCCCTCCGCGACGCCGAAGGCACTGTGCGCTCCGTTTCCCGCGCACCCATCTGAAAGTCGCGCGAATCCACAGAATTCAACGGCCCGTGACGATTCCCGTCGCGGGCCGTTTTCCTACACTCCGCGTTCCCCCCAAGGCGCGTGTGCCGTCCTGCGGC